>CAZFUK010000889.1:0-2145 GCA_964522005.1 uncultured Anaerolineales bacterium
CCGAAACCATTTCCCCGGTTGTGATGGATGAAATTGCGAACCACGCGGACGTTCTCCGCGCGGGGGTCGCGATGGTCGCGTACCCCATCCCCGGTGACTTCAATGGCGGCAATCGGCCAGTCCGAGAGATCGTTGTGGTCTATTAGCGAGCGGTACTGGCTGTGGGCCTGTATGCCCCGATCGATCCGCGCCCCCCGCTCCAGGCTCCGCGACGGCCCACGCAAGCGCAGCCCTGTCATACGCGTCTCAGCGCCGGCGATGTCAAACAGAAACACGTCGGACGCGTGTGAGGTCCGAATCTCAGGCCCCAAACTGGTGCCGCGTCGGTCGCCCCGAATGGTCACCCCGGCCGGGATAGGTAGCGGGCCGACATCCGTGAGGTTGATGGCGACGTTGGGGTCGAGTTCGATGACCGTGCCCCACCGCGCGTTCCCCAGGGCTTCCAGAAACGCCTGGCGTGCGCGTAACTCGCCGCCGTTATCAGGGTCACTTGTGTTCTGGGAGACGCGCACAAAGCCGCGCGTCGGGTGGCGGTTTGACCCGTCGGTCGCCGTGAACGTCCAGAACTCGTTGTCCGCCAGGTCGCGGTTACCCAGGACCAGTGGGGTACGGTTCGCGCCGCGACCACGCTGCACTTCGACCACCAACTGGCGATCCGCCGCCAGGATGATGCTGTCACCGTCAAGCTCAAAGATCTGCCCGGCCGAGCCGTTGTAGTCCTGGAGTTCGAGCGGGGCTTGCTGAACCAGCGCATTGCCCTTGACGCCGATGACTTTGGTGTTGCCCGCGAATAACAAGACCGCATGTTGACTGGTCAGTCGAGGGTCAATTTCGACGGGCGTCACCCGCTGCGCAGCCGTCCCATTACAGTCGAAAATGAAGACGGCGCCACCACTCACCTGAGGCGGTGCGCCGAAGTCCAGGCATTTGCCGCCGTAGTTGCGGACATAAAACGGTGGATTGACCACCGGCCCAATGACACCCCCCTGGGCGGCAGCCGTGGGAACAGCGGCGCCGGCCAAGGAGGCCAGGAGGGCCAGCCCAAGCCCGACCGCCAGCGAGAGTAACGCTTTCATGTGCCTGTCCTTTCCGCCATGGGTTCCGCTATAGGTTCCCCTAGGATGGAACTTGCCCCCATGCTTACAGTACCAGAAAGTCAGGCGGGTGGCTGTCACCGATGTCACATATAAGCTGTGAATTCTATTACCGCTGGCCCCGCTCTAGAGCATACAGCCAGAACGAAGGCGCGGACCGGATTCGGGATGCCTACCCGCCGGCCACATCGGCGCGGCTCCGCCCGGTCAAGCGGGCCTATGACCCAGGTAACCTCTTCCGCTTCAACCAGAATATCCAACCGGCCGCCGACCCTGAGCCGCCGATGCTGTTAGCTGCGCCGCGGGAAGAACCTTCTACGTAGCGTAGAGGTGTTGCAACATTTATCTTGTATTGGACGTGCTACAATGGATGAGGGTTATTAGGTTTCTGGGAGGAAGTGCGACCATGAGCAGTCAGCCATCCCTTGCCCCATCCCCCGCCGTCTCCGCCATCCCGCCGCCCACTCCCCGGTCATTTGACCAACCCGCTGCCCCTACAGCCGTTTCCAACAGCCGTTCCTACGCGGCGATTGACCGTTACATCGAACAGCAGATGCGGCGCCTGAGCATCCCCGGCCTATCGCTTGCCCTCGTCGAAGGCGACCGCATCGTGTACCAGCGTGGCTTCGGCCGCGCCCGTCCCGGCGGCAGCCCGCCCGCGCCCCAGACGCCCTTTGTTCTCGGGTCCACGACCAAGTCGTTCACCGCCCTCGCCGTCATGCAGCTCGTCGAAGCTGGCAAGATCGAGCTGGACACGCCTGTCCAGCGTTACCTGCCCTGGTTCCGCGTTGCGGACCCCACGGTCTCGGCGGCCATGACCGTGCGCCACCTGCTTAACCAGACAAGCGGCTTGCCCATGCTGGCCGGGATGGCTGGCCTGGCGAATTTCGACACCGGCGCGGAGGCGGCCGAGCGGCAGGCCCGCGCCCTGGCGTCGCTCACGCTGCGCCGCCCAGCTAGCGCGGCGTGGGAGTACAGCAACCTGAACTACAACCTGCTAGTGGTCTGACAAGCTTAAGACGACAAGTTCGTAGTGGTGACTTTAGTCGCA
>CAZFUK010000890.1:0-1322 GCA_964522005.1 uncultured Anaerolineales bacterium
CCAGGCCGCCGCCTACCGCGACGTCCTCACCGCCCTCGCCCGCCGCTGGCCCCTCTGACGCGTTACCCTGGCCCCCACCCTCGTCCAGGGCATCGACGCCCCCGCCCGCATCGCCGCCGCCCTCGACCGCCTCAACCGCCTGCCCGACGGCGACGTCGACCTCCTCGCGCGCGGCGGCGGCGCCCTCGAAGACCTGTGGGCCTTCAACGATGAGAGCGTCGCCCGCGCCATCTGGGCCAGCCGTATCCCCGTCGTCTCCGGTGTCGGCCACGAAACCGACCTCACCATCGCCGATCTTGTCGCCGACCTGCGCGCCCCCACCCCCACCGCCGCCGCCGAGCTGGCGACCCCCGACCGCGCCGCCCTGACCCGCCACCTGGCCGCCCGCCTCGACGCCCTCCAAGCCCTCATCGACGGCGCGCTTGCCGACCGGCGCGAGGGCCTCGATTGGCTCCAACGCCGCCTCGACCACCTCTCGCCCGCCCGCCAGATCGCCGACCATCGGCGGCGGGCGCTTGACTTGCAGCGACGAGCGGACCAGACTATGCAGCATCGGCTGACCCTTGCCCAGGCCCGCCTGGCCGGGCAGGCTTCGCGCCTCATCGCCCTCGACCCCTACGCGGTGCTCAGCCGCGGCTACGCCATCGTCACCGATGCCGACACCGGCGCAGTCATCAATTCCAGCCGCCAGGTGCGCGCCGGCCGCGGCCTGCGCGTGCGCCTCGCCGACGGCGAGTTCGACGCCACCGCCGGCCGCCAGCGCCGCCTCCTGGAAGAATAATCCCTTCGCGCCTTCGCGCCTTCGCGTCTTGGCGTTAACCCTTTGGAACGAGCTTCACTATGGACATGGACTCCCTGAGCTTTGAAGACGCCTACGCCCAACTGGAAGCCACCGTCCAGCGCCTCGAAGACGGCGCGCTCCCCCTGGAAGAGGCCCTGGCTCTCTACGAGCGTGGCGTCCTGCTGGCCCAACTGTGCGCCGAGCGCCTGTCCGCCGCCGAGCTGCGCATCCAGGAATTGAGCCAGAGCATCGAAGAAGCAGGCGAGCCTTACGCGCTAGAGGATGGCGCCGCCGACGGCGAGGAGACCTCCTTTTGATCGACATCTTCCTCAACCCCGTCCTATGGGCGGCCGTCCTGGCCTGGTTTGCCGCGCAAGGCGTCAAGTTCGTCTGGTTGTTTCTCACCCAGCGCCGCTTCGACCTGCGCGTCTTCCTCAGCACCGGCGGCATGCCCAGCGCCCACTCCGCCTCAGTCGCCGCCACCGCCTGGTCGGTAGGCCTGCTCGAAGGCTTCGCCTCCCCCCTCTTCGGCCTTGCCGCC
>CAZFUK010000890.1:1332-2145 GCA_964522005.1 uncultured Anaerolineales bacterium
AGGAAGCGCGCCAGCCGCCAGGCCCGCATCCTCAACCAACTCCTCGACTCCATGTTCCAGGGCCAGCCAGTTCAGGAAGAGCGGCTCAAGGAACTTCTCGGTCACACCCCCTTCCAGGTGTTCGCCGGCGCCCTCATCGGCATCATCGTCGCCTGGCTCCTCATCCGCACCCCCACCGGGCCTTGACATCTGCACGCCCATCGCCTACAATCCGTCCCTAGCAGCGTCGTTCGCAATACCGCCCTGTCCGCTGCGCCGCCAGGGAGAAGCCCATGCAGGCGACTCAATCTCAGCCCCACGTCGCGCCCGCAATCGATGAGCGCGCCCGCGCCGCCCGCCACAGGCAGCGTGAAATCCGACAGTTCCTGCTCGGTATGGCCTTCCTTGTTCCATCCCTCATCGTCTTTGCCGTCTTCGTCTTCTACCCCGTCGCGCGCTCTATCTACCTCAGTACCTACCTGACCGACCCCCTGGGCCGTCCCAGCGTCTTCGTCGGAACCGAAATCTACACCGACCTGCTCCGTGACCCTCTGTTCCTCAACTCCATCTGGGTCAGCCTCAAGCTAACCCTGCTCATCGTGCCCGCACTCATCGTGCTTGCCCTGACCCTGGCCGTCCTCGCCAACCGCGCCCTGCGCGGCATCGGTTTCTTCCGCTTCCTCTACGCCTCCACCATCTCCATCTCGACGGCCATCGCCTCGACCATCTTCCTGCTCATGTTCAGCTTCCAGACTGGGACCATCAACTATCTGCTGAGTGTGGTCGGCATCAGGCCCGTCCCCTGGCTGCTCAGCCCAGAATGGGCCCCCGTAT
>CAZFUK010000891.1:0-2144 GCA_964522005.1 uncultured Anaerolineales bacterium
GGCGGTCAATGGCCGAGCTGGACAGGGTGAACTCCTGCCAGACCAGGATGCCTAGCCGGTCGCACAGGTCGTAGAAGGCTTCACTTTCAACCAGGCCGACGCCGTTGAGCCGCAGCAGCGTGACGTGGGCCTGCTGGGCCAGCGTCAGCAGGTGGGCCAGCTTGGCCGGGCGCCGGACGCTGTACAGCGCGTCCAGCGGGACCCAGTTCCAGCCCTTGAGGTAGACGCGCTGCCCGTTGACGACGGGGGTGTAGGGCAGCGCATCCGGCGAGGCGCCCTCGTTGGCGACCCACTCCAGATGGCGCAGGCCGAACGTGACGGCGCGGCTGTCGGACTCGCCCCCCTCGGTCAGGGTCCTCACCCGCGCCTCGTAGAGCGGTTGCGCGCCGTGGCCGTTAGGGTACCACAGGGCGGGTGTGTCCAGGTCGAACTGGTTGGTCACGCTGCCGTCCGGCCCGGGCGCGCCTATCTCGGTGGCGATACACTGCCCCGCGTGCCACAGGCTGGTTTCCACCGTCGCCGCGCCGCCGTCCAGGGTCGTCTGGACGTGGACCGTGGCCCGCCCTCGCGTCTTGTCCACCTGGGGGCGAACCCAAACGTCCTTGACCGTCACCGGGCCTGTCACTTCCAGGCTCACGCTCCCCAGACCCAGGTTGACCAGGCGCGGGCAGAAGTCCCAGCCGTAGCCCATCCTGGGCTTGAGCGACCGCACGCGACTGGTGCGGCCCATCTGCGACGGCTCGGCGGGCGCCGGGTCCAGGGCGACGACCAGCCAGTTCTCGCCGGGGCCTAGGGACGCGGTTACGTCGAAGACGGCGGGCGTGAACAGGCTGGCGTGGCGGCCTAAGGACTGGCCGTTCAGGAAGAACTCGGCGGCGTAGTCCACGCCCTCGAACCGCAGCCGCGCCCGTTGACTCGGCTGGAGGGCCGGGGCTTCGAAGCGGCGGCGGTAAAGCCAGCTCCGCTGGGGCACCCACTCACACAGCAGGCTGTTGCGCTCGACGTAGGGGGTGGCGATGACGCCGCCCTGCCACAGACTGTGCTGGACGCTGCCGGGAACGGCGCACGGGAGCCAGCCCTCGGCGTCGGTTGCCTGATACGCACGGACGCGGCGCCAGTCCTCATCGAGGAAGCCGCGTAGGGTCCAGTCGCCGCCGTCGAGGGCGAGCCGCGAGTGCAACATGGTCATGCCGAGTCGGTGTCCGCCCACTCAAGCAGGTTGACTTCCGTCACGGGCTGAGCCTGATCGCGCGGGATGCGGAACGTCTTGATCTCGCACGGGCCGAACTGGGCCTCGATGGTCCGGCCCAGCGTGGGCAGGGTGATGACGGCGCGGGTCGCGGCGCGGGTCGTCTCGTAGGCGCGCAGAATCAGGGCGTCGTCGTCCTCGGCCTGCTTGAGCACGCTGACCACGACGTTGGCCGGTTCGGCGCGCACAAACGAGGCGACCTGGGGCAGCGTCCCCTGCGGGTGGTAGGTCCCGATGAGCGTGATGGGCCGCTGGTTAAGCTCGGCGGCGCACTGGACCGTGCCCGCTTCCTCCCAGCCGCCGACATGCGGGTAGAGGCGGTAGTGGAAACGCTGCGTCATCTGGTCAATGAAGGTGTAGAGACCGTCGTCCTGGGGGACCATGGGGTCGTGGTGGGCGTAGATCGGGCTGCGCAGGACGGTCAGGCCGATGTCGCGGATGTAGACGTCCTGGCTGTACTTGCTGTCGTTGATGACGCTGACGCCGTAGCGGTCGCCCGTCTGGCGCGACGAGCCGGACACGTCTACCCAACTCTGGCCCGGCTCCTCTTCGCCGTTGGCGAAGCGGTCAATGAAGCCGTAGGGGGTCTCGTGGGTGACGCGGTGGAAGTGGACGTTGATGGGGAAGCGCAGCTTGAGCGCCTTGAACTCCTCCTGCCAGTCCACCGTCACCCGCACGTCTACATAATCTAGGTCGGCATAGAGGGTGAAGTCCTGCACGAGCCGTGAGCGGCCATACTTGCTGACGACGCGAACGGTCGAGCGGACCGGCCCGCGCTCGACGACGCGGATGCTAGTCGGCTTGAAGACGCCGGCCTGCTGGCGGAAGCTGAAGACGTTGTGGCTCCAGGTGTCGCTGCGGTCCTCGACAACGACTGGGACTGCGCCATCGCCGC
>CAZFUK010000892.1:0-2129 GCA_964522005.1 uncultured Anaerolineales bacterium
CGTCTGGCCCAACGGCCACCCGCACCGCCACGCCGACCGCCACCGCGACGGCCACCGCCACCGCCACGCCGACCGCGACCGCCACCGCCACGGCTACTGCCACTGCGACGGCCACCGCCACCGCGACGCTGCCGCCAGTCACGAGCACCCCCAGCGCCACGGTCACGGCGACGGCCACCGCCGGCCCGACGAACACGCCTCGCCCGGCGACGCTCACACCGCAGCCCGGCTGCCCGGCCGACGAGTGGGAGCCCAACAGCAGCTTCCCAGAGGCCCTTCCCATCCAGTACGGCGTGACGTACATCGGGACGATCTGCCCCACCGAGGACCTGGACATCTTCCGCCTGCGCGTGCGCAGCGGCGACGAGGTCACACTGCGGCTGAGCGGCGCGCCGGCCGTGTACGCCATGTACCTGTACAACGATACAGCCATCGAGGTAGCGGCGGCGGACGGCCTGACGCCGGGCGACAAGGTCATCACTTACCGCGTCGAGAACGCTCCCGTCGACGGTATAGACTACTACATCATGATCCTGACGCGCAGTCTCGACTATAACCCCAACCAGCTGTACCAACTGCTGGCAACCCGTGTCACGGCGGTCCAGACTGCGACGCCTACGCCCACCAACACCGCCACCGCGACCCCAACGGCCACGGCGACCGCGACGGCCACCGTCACCACCACCGCCACACCCGTGCAGTCGCCTACGCCTGGCCCCAGCCCAACGCCCACCCTGACGCCCACACCCCGCCCGCTCGTCAGCTCCATCTACCTGCCCTACCTGAACCAGGCGGGCGACGGCCCCGAGCCGCCGACGCCCACGCCGACGGTGGTCCCCGTCGCATCGCCGACGGCGATGCCGGGCGGTGGCTGCATCGACAGCTACGAGCCTGATGGCGTCCAGGCGCAGGCTAAGGCCCTTGCCGTGGACGGCGCGCCTCAGGCGCATACCTTCCACGCCGCCGGGGATGTGGACATCGTGAAGTTCGATGCCGTCGCCGGCCGCAGCTACGTGATTCGCACGCTGGACCTGGCGCCCCGTGTCGACACGGCCATCGGACTGTACTCCAGCGACTGGATTCGCATCGCGTCGAACGACGACGACCCCGGCGGCGGCCCCGCGTCACGCATCGACTTCGCTGCCACCGTCAGCGGCACGTTCTACATCCGTATCGCCAACTACGACCCAGGCTACGGGGCCTGTGAGGCGACCTACGCCGTCAGCGCGCAGGAGAGTCCTTGAGCCTGCGCCTGGCCAGGCTGAAGTAGCGTATCCTTGGGGCCTTGCTCAACGTCTTTCTAATGGAGCAGAGTCCCCCTGCTCGCGCGATGGCTGCTCCCACCCAGCCACCGCATCGCCCGTATCCGCGGGCAGCTTCCGGCGCGACGTCCCCTTGGCCGCGCCGGAAGCGCTTTTTGTCGCCTGGCCCGTGCCCCCCCCCCCCCCCCCCACGTTATATATGCTGATACGCTACGTCTCGGTCCGATACGTGGCGGCCCCACGTCAAACCGTCGCCCGCCAGGAGACTGTATGTCACGGCTCTCGCCACTCGGTGCTGTCGCCGCCGCCGTCGTTCTCGTTGCGTTGCTGCTGTGGGTTTCGGGGCGTCCCCTGGAGGCCCACCCTGCCGCCCAGGGGGCGACAGCCACAGCGACCGCAGGCCACGCCCTGTATCTGCCGCTGCTTGCTCGCGCCTACCGCCCCGACCTGAACTTCAACACGCCGACCCCCACACCCACCACCTCGCCTGGCCTGATGGTGCGCGGACACGTGCGCCTGGGCAGCGCGAGCGGGACGGGCCTCCCCGGCGTCGCCATTCACCTGTTCTACGCTGCCTACGCCCCCGGCGACATCGTCGCCACCACCGACGCCAGCGGCTATTACGAGGTTCCGTTCCGCCCCATCCCTGGCGACGAGATGGTAACGGTGTGGGCGGACCTGGCAGGCTACGCCTTCGAGCCACCGCAGCATTCTTGGCGGCACTACTACGGCTATGAGGAAGCCATCCGCGATTTCGTGGCTCTCACCGCCACCGCCACCCCTAGTAGCACGCCCACGTCGTCGCCGACGGCCACCGCCACCGCCACCCCTAGTAGCACGCCCACGTCGTCGCCGACGGCCACCGCC
>CAZFUK010000893.1:0-2116 GCA_964522005.1 uncultured Anaerolineales bacterium
CCACGAGGGTGGCCTTGACCCCGGTGCTCCGGGTGCGGATCCAGCTCAGCCCGGCCTCGCGGCGGGGCCAGGCCCACCACAGGACGATCAGCGCGCAGAGGGCGGCGAGGACCACGCCCCCCCACATCACCCAGGGTGGCTGCTGGAAGATCCACTGGATGATGGGCGTGACGTTGTCGAACGTCGGGGCCGACACCACCGAGTCCACGGGGTTGATCGGCATGTGCAGCGTGTCCTGCGGGATCTGGATCATCGGATTGCAAGGACGCCGGCGCGGGCGGGCCGAAGCCCGCCCAGGCTGGCGTTACTGCGGGTGAATCGTCGCATCCGCGGGAGGCTCAGCGGAGGCTGACGGTCGCGTGCCCGGCCGAGGCGGCCGTGGCCAGCGCCTGCCGCACCACGGCCTGGACGGCGGCCGGCGGGGCGGGCAGGAAGGGATACTGGGCGCGGAGCGCCTGGATGGAGACGGCCAGGAGTTTCTGCGACAGGAACGGATTGTGGACGCCCATGGACTTGTCGCCATTGGCGTAGCGGCCCTCGCCGAGCATCCGGACGTTGAACAGCGCGCCCTCGGCCACGGTGATCACCCCGTCCGCCGTGCTGAACTGGTTGGTCGGCGCGCCGGCCGCGACGAGGGCCAGGAGTCCCTGGTCGGTCGCATCCACGCTTCCGTCGTTGTCACTGTCGATCCAGATCTGGTCCGCCAGCGTGGCGAGGATCGCGCGGTTGGCGTCGAAGGCCTGCACCACGGCGGCGGCGTCGGTGTGGCACCCGCTGCCGGTGCAACTGGCCCAGCTGCGCTCCCCTGCCGTGTAGCCGCAGGCGTTGCCGCCCACCGGATTCCCCTGCGGGTCGAGGCACGGGATGGGGCGGAACAGGTGGCCCACCGACTGCAGCTGGAAGTTGCCGGTCGCGCTGTCGGTCACGGTGAACTGGGCCACGTGGCAGCCGGCGCAGAGGCGGGGATTGGCCGTGGGGTTGCCGTGGGTGCTGGTCTGGGGCGTGGTGTCGACGCCCGGCGGGAACCAGCCACCGGTGCCGAGGAACACGGGGCCCTGCGGCGCGTGGGGGCCGCGGTTCGAGGTGAGCTGTGGCTCGAAGCGCCGGGCGTGGCACTTCATGCAGAGGTTCCCCTCGAGCGTGGGATCCGTGATGGCGTAGCGCAACTGGCCGGGGTTGCCGGACCCGTGGGGGTCGTGGCAGACGGCGCAGGTGATGCCGAGCGCGTTGCTGTGCGTGAGCACCTCGTCGCGCTCCACGAAATTGTCGGTCACCCCCCAGGCTTTCAGCGCGCCCCGGCCCTCGTGGCAGGCCAGGCAGGAGGCGTACGTGGCCGGGGTGGTGACGGCCTCATCGACCACCTCGGCGTTGGCCACGGCGTGCCGCGACTGCTGCCACTGCTCGACGAACGGGTGGTGCGTCCCGTTGTGGCACTCGGCGCAGGTCCCCGAGTTGTGGCTGGTGTCGGCGTTGACCCGGGCGAGCGGCGGCGCCACCGCGTCCGGTGCCGTCACGTGGGCTTCGCCCGGCCCGTGGCAGCTCTCGCACTGCACGTCGTAGTAGGCCGGGTCCTTGACCTTGGTGTAGCCAGCCGCGCTATCGACCTTGTTGCCGAGCTCGCTGACGGTGTGGCAGGCCTCGCAGTACGGCTGCGCGTGGCCGGAGGCCTGCAGGGTGGCCCAGGCGTCGGAGTGGGCGTGGGTGGACCAGTCCGCCTGGTGATCCACGTGGCAGTTGCCACAGGTGGTCTGGCGCGCTTCCACGGAGTAGTAGCCGAGGAACCCGCTCTCGGCGTCGGGCGGCGGGTTGAAATCACGGTCCCGGAAGACGGTATCGGTATCCGTGCAAGCGCCGAGCAGCGTCAACGCAAGCAGCGCGACGAATGCTCCTGTCCCTCGGCGCCCTGTGGTGGAAGCAGGCATGCGGGGGTCCACGGGGAATGGGTTGTGCCGGTGTCGGGCCTACATTACATCGGGCAGTATTGAAAGCAAGGTGGATTGAAATGAAACATACTTCACGAAAGCCCAACCCTCCCCTCACATAAAGCGGGGTTCATTCCGTACCGGTCGCAGCGGCATTCGCGTCTGCTTCATGGAACCGACGGCCGTCGCTGAAC
>CAZFUK010000894.1:0-2114 GCA_964522005.1 uncultured Anaerolineales bacterium
TTGACCACCAGATTCTCGGCATCCACCACGTCCGCTCCGGCCCGAACCAACTCGCCTACGACCTGGCGTTCCTCGCCTTCGGCGCGTTGCTCATCCTCGTCGGCTGGCGCCTCTGGTCGAGCCGGACCTCCCCCCAGGCGTAGAGCTATGGCGGGGCCAGGAACGCTATTCCGCTCGTGGAGCAGCCTTGGAGGCCTTGATCGCCGCAATAGCCTGGTCTAGAGTGAGATCGGCGAAGAGATGGTCGCGTTCCTCGGTGTAGTTGCCGTAGCCAACGGTGAATTGACTGAGGAAACGTACCGTGTCCACAACCCCTAACTCTCTATAGAGCAGGCGAATTGCCGCCTGGCTAACTTCAACGAGGGGTCTTGTTTCTACGATCATGGCTCAATGTAACTCGTGTACAATCAACCTCAATTCTAGGGGCTATAATATTAGCATCAACTAAGAAGAGCGGGCGCAACGAATGCCGAGGCTGTAATTCGCATAGGATGGACCGACTCGGTAGCGGAAGGCTCCTTGGAGGAGATCCCCATTGAGACCCCAAGAGCCACCTCGCCCTACCCGCTCCCTATTGTTATCATCGAGTTCTTCTCGCCCATCCATCGCGTTGTAAGGATACGGCCGATACAGCGTACTGGTCCACTCCCACACATTGCCGCTCATGTCCAGCGCCCCCACCCACGACGCCCCCCCCAGCCGCGTCTGCGCGTTAACCATCACCGTCTTGCCAGCCGAGTTGCCACCGAAGATAACACGGTTGGCATCGAAGCAATTACCCCATGGATATACGCGATTCTTCGGACCCCGCGCTGCCCACTCCCACTCGGCCTCCGTTGGGAGCCGCCCCCCACGCCAGCGGCAGTAAGCAAATGCCTCAAACCAGGTGATACCAACGCGCGGCTGGTCCGGCTCAGTAAACCCTTCATAGTCATGTGGGCCGGCCTTCTTGTTAGCCTGGACCCACTGCCACCCACCGGGCGTCCACAGTTCGGGCTTCCGATAGCCGCCTGTCTTGACGAAGCGGGCGTACATCGCGTTGGTCACGGGCGTCAGGTCCAGCCAGAACCCTTGTGTAATCGTGACATTGTGGGGTGGCTTTTCATCATCACTAATGGCCGAGCTGCCCATTATGAAGTTACCCGGTGGTACGTAGACCATCGTCACTCCGTCCAGGTCAGTCATACGGTAGGGACCAGTTTTTCCCTGAGGCGAACTATCACTATCAGTATCTATAGGTAGGAATGTGAAAGATAGGGCAGTTGTGCCGCTGGGCCGGGTCCAAATAGGAGGCTGCACTGATGGCTTGATGTCGGGGCGCATATCGGCAAGCTGCCGCGTCAGGAGTTCAAATTGCCCGCGTTGCTCCATATGTGTGATGAGGCTACGCACAAGGCTATTCTTAGTCTGGCTGTCCAGGCTCTCGTGGTCCACATGGAGATGGAAGCAGAGGCTCTCGACCTCATCTCTGTTCATGCGGGCAATCATAGCATCGGCCAAGTTAGCTCTATCCCACCCCATCGCTCATTCTCCTTACCCAACACGGGCTTCTGGTCATTTCTGTGCTGGTCCGTGTTCGTCCGTGTCCAGTAGGGGCAGGGTTTCCATGCCCAGGGCGAGGTGACCTTGCCCCTACAAGGTTACGTAGGTAGTTACGTGACGAAGTCCGGGCGGTCCTGGAGAGGGGCGGCGGCGGTCGGCATGAAGTCGCCGGTGTGGATGTTCTCGACCAGGCTGGCCTCGTTGAACCAACTCGGCGGCGGGGTGTGGCCCCAGAAGGTGGCGCGGCGCGGGTCGTTGATGCTCCAGCGGATGGGCGGCCAGTCCGGATCGGCGATGAGATAGTCGCCGGTGTACAGTTCGATCCGGTTGCCGTCCGGGTCGCGCAGGTAGAGGAACATGGCGTTGCTCAGCCCGTGCCGCCCCGGCCCGCGCTCAATGGCGTGGGCGTAGCCGGCGGCGGCCAGGATGTCGCAGGCGCGAATCACGCCCAGCGGGTCGCTCAGCCAGAAGCCGGCGTGGTGGACGCGCGGCCCCAGCCCACTCATCAGCGCCAGGTCGTGGACGTTCTGCTTGCGGTGCAGCCAGGCCGCCCACAGGCGCGGCGGCCGGTC
>CAZFUK010000895.1:0-2111 GCA_964522005.1 uncultured Anaerolineales bacterium
TGTCTGGACCTCAATCACGTCGGCCAAGCCGCTGGCGGCGAAGTTCTTGCGGGCGATGTTCACCTTGGCCGAGTCGCGCTCAATTGTCGTCACGCGGCCCTTCGTCGCCCGGGCGGCCTGGGCCAGCCACATGGTCGAGTAGCCGCCCGACATGCCGACTTCGAGAATCTGCCGCGCGCCCGTGGCCCGCACCAGGATGTTGAGCAAGGCGCCCGCCTCGCGGGGCACCTGCTGCATAGTGCTGCTGCTCTTGGCGCGCGCCTCTTGCTCGGCCAGCGTCTGAAGGAAGGCGGGCGCCAGCGGCTGGTCCAGCTTGACGGTCACGGCCTCGCCGTGGCCCAGGGGAACGATGGCGGTCAGCAGGGCGGGGTTGGCGTTAACATGGTCAAGATAGGCCTTTAGCTCGCTGTGCGAGGTGACGTTATCGGCCACGAGCAGGCTGCCGACACGCAGCTTGGCGACCAGCTTCTCGGCCAGGGCGATGTAGTCGTCCTTCTCGGCGTCCAGGAAGGCCAGGTCAAAGGGGCCTTTGACGTCGGGAATCAGGGCATGGGCGTCACCCAGCCGTGCCTCGACCACGTCGCCTAGCCCCACCTGGGCTAGGTTGGCGACGGCTTCGGCGTGGCTCTTGGGCCGTAGTTCGAGCGTGACAATGCGGCCGCCGACCGCCTGGGCCGCCTCGGCCAACCAAAGGGTGGAGTAGCCATTGGACGTGCCGACCTCGACAATGAGCCGGGGCCGCGTCGCCTTGACCAGCAGGTTGAGGAACGCGCCCGCATCGGGCTTGAGGTTGCGCCCTCGCTCCTCGACCGGCGTGCCCAGCCGGCGTTCCTCGGCGTCGCGCCGTTCCAGGTCCCGCATCAGTGTAGCAATGTCTTTGCGCATAAAGACCCTCACCCCAACCCTCTCCCCCTGGGAGAGGGAGGGAAAAAGATGGTTAACTCTTCTTGCGGGCTGTACCCAGCGCGTTCACCAGGTCGTCGTGCAGGCGCCCGTTGGTAGCGACGATACGCGCGACAGGTTGGACCATGGACCAGGGTTGGCCGGAGAAGTCGGTCACGCGGCCACCAGCTTCCTCGACCAGCAGCCAGCCGGCCGCCCAGTCGTAGGGCTTGAGGTACATCTCCCAGTAGCCGTCGAGGCGGCCGGCCGCCGTCCAGGCCAGGTCGAGACAGGCCGAGCCGGCCCGCCGCACACCGCGCACCCGGGGCATGAGGTAGTTGAAGGCGTCAAGGTTGTTGTCGCGCTCGGTGGCCCGCGAGTAGGGGAAGCCCGTCGCCAGGAGCGCCTCGCCCAGGCGGGCGCGCGTCGTCACGTGTAGGCGGCGGCCGTTGAGCCACGCGCCCTGCCCCTGCTCGGCCACGAAGGTCTCGCCGCGCAGCGGGTCCACGATGACGCCGACGACGGGCTTGCCTCCGACCACCAGCGCCACCGACACGGCGAAGACGGGGAAGCCGTGGGCGTAGTTGACGGTGCCGTCCAGCGGGTCCACCACCCACACCGGCGCGTCGCCCTGGAGAACCGCCTCGTCCTGCGCCGTCTCTTCGGCGTAGACGAGGTGGTCGGGGTAGCGGGCGCGAAGCTGACCCAGAATCAGGGCTTCGGCGGCCTGGTCCACATCCGTCACCAGGTCCACGGCGGTGGACTTGGTCGAGACCTCCAGGACGCCTTCGTAGCGGTCGTGCAGCAGGGCCGCGCCTTGCTGGGCCACGACCTGGGTAAATTGGAGTAGTTCACTCATGGGTCCTCGCAGACCCCAAGGTTATCATAGGACGGAAGGGAAGGCAAGATGCAAGCGGGGATAAGCCTTTGCACTCGGACTGATGCTCCAAGCTAGTAAGAGCGAATGAAAGCAGTACGTCTTATGACTTGATTCTCAAGACTGAGGAACAAGAAGGGGGAACACCCTCTATGCTCACCTATAATGAGCTTCTGAACCATGTCCAGCAGCTGACCCCAGACGAACAACTCAGGCTTCTTCAGGAAGTTGCCATGATTGTCCGCCAGCAATTTGAGTCTAAGCCCCGGCGCAGTATCAAGGAATTGCGCGGGTTGGGCAAGGAAGTCTGGGATGGGATTGACGCGCAGCACTATGTGGATCAGGAGCGCAA
>CAZFUK010000896.1:0-2111 GCA_964522005.1 uncultured Anaerolineales bacterium
GCCGAGCCGGGCCAGTCGGCGCGGCCCTTGCGTGTCGCGCACCTGGCGGTCAAGGGCATGCCCACGTCGGGCAAGCCCGATGAACTGATGGACGCGGCGGGCATCAACGCGGCGCACATCGTCGAGGCTGTTAAGAGCTTGACTAGGTGAGGCGTTGCGAGTAACATAAACGGTTGGAGGAAACCCTCGAATGCCCTTTAGTAATGTCAACGCCTCGATTGCCCTGGGAATGTTGCAGGTCATGGTGGAGCGCCTGCCCGACTACCTGGAAGGCCCCCATGTCTTTGCCGATGTCCGCATGCTGACGTCGGAGAATCTTCCCTACGCCATATTGTCCATCTCGTCCGTGCTGTGGCACGCCCTCGAAGTCCAGCGCCGCCAGGGCGAGTTGAGTGTGGATGATCACATCCTCATCAAGGAAACCCTGGCCAAGCTCGACGCCATCAAGACCAAGCAGTCGGCGGCCTACCAGGCCAAGCTGCGCAGCGAGTTGAAGGGTCTGGTGGACGCCTGGATTGGCGACGTGGAGGCCGAGCGCGAGGCGGGTATGGCCCTGCGCGCCTTACCGGCCGACCTGGAACGGCGGCGGACGCAACTGGACCGGCTGCTGGAGAGCTTGCAGAACGAAGTGGACGTGCTCGAGATGCGCCGCCGCCTGCGCCTCAGCCCGCCGCCGGCCCGCCGTGGTCGCGCCCGTCAACAACCGCCACCCGCCGAAGATGGCGCTTAACCCGAAGTACGGCGGCAGCGTGGGCAGGCCGTGGGGGGCACGATGAGGCGTCGGGTCGGGCTACTCGCGCTATTGACCCTGCTCAGCTTGCTGTGGGCGGATTGGGGCGGGCCGGGGGATGCGCAGGTCACGCCGCTGCGGGTGCAGGCGGAGCCGCTGCCCAACCCCGGCCTGATTGCCCTGCGCTATCAGACGGGGCCGCTTGACACAGGCACCGTGACGCCCACGCCCCCCATTGGCATCATCCTGCCGATCCAGACGCCCCTGCCGACGCCGCGTCAGGGCGGGCTGCCCCCCACCATCCCGCCGGTCGTCGGGACACGGGGGGCTGTCCCCATCGCGCCCATCGTCACGCCGGGGGAGGGAGGCCTGCCCGTCCAGACGCTCCTGCCCACGATCTCGCCGCGCACGACGGCGTTACCCGGCGTCACCGTCACGCCTTTGGCCGGTCAACCGACGCCCGGCGCTACATCGGCCGCCGGTGGTGGGCGGGTAGCGCCGACGGCGACCCTACCACTGGCCGGTGTGCGGACGTTTAGCGGGCGCATTGTTCAGAAGGACGATACGAGTATTGTGGTCCGCGTGCCGAACCAGGGCGAACTGACTGTCAGCCCAGGCGACGACACCGAGATCCGCCGCGATAACGTGGCGGCGACGCTGGCGATGCTGAGCATTGGCGACCAGGCGACGGTGGTGCTGGGGCCGAACGACGAACTCCTTCGCATCCTGGTCACGACGCGCCCCGCCACGCCTGAGCCAAGCGCGGACGAGGGCGGCGTCAATGTCCTGACCGTCATCTGGCAGGCGCTGCTGGGCCTGGTGATGATGGGACTTGTGCTGATCTTTGACAGTGAGTTGAGGACCAAATTCCTGGCCGCTCTACTCGAACCCTCTGGCTCGTACCCCTACGGGAGAAGGTAAGCATGGCTGAGCGCAACAACCGGCTAAACAAACCCATCAGCGATGACGCCCTGTATGCCGCAGGGATGCCCCACGACCTGCCCGAGAAGGAGCCAGTGCCCCCTCCGCCGCCGGTCTTGCCGCCGGATTTGGACCCGACGCTGCCCGGCATCGAGTATCGCGCCATGTCCAATGTGCCGCCGGCCGAACCGACGCCGAGCGAGCCGGCCGATGGCTCGGTCCAAGGGGGCGTGGATGACCAGTCTCCCTTTGCCTGGCTGGCCCGTCGGCGGGCACGGCGGCTGTAGGCAGACCCGGTAGAAGAAACGCGGGACTCAGGGGCTATCCCCGAGTCCCGCGTTCCTTTGCCCGTGAGACGGTACGCACAGCGGTCCTTACCGACCGTCGCTGTCACCCTCGTCGTCCCAGGTCCACAGGGTCTCGTTGAGTGGTTCCGGCCACGCGTCCACCAGACCGAGCC
>CAZFUK010000897.1:0-2110 GCA_964522005.1 uncultured Anaerolineales bacterium
GCGCCCTGGTCATTCCGCTGACCAACGGCTCGAACCAGGCCATCTGGCAGGCCACCGTCGCGCCGGATGTCCAGGGCCGCGTCTTCTCGACCCGCCGCCTCATCGCCTGGATTACCAATCCGATTTCGCCGCTCATTGGTGGCGCGCTGGCCGACTACCTCCTGGAGCCGGCGCTGCGGACGCCGGGCAGCCCGCTCGCGCGGAGCTTTGGCTGGCTGGTAGGGCTGGGGCCGGGCGCGGGCATGGCCCTGCTCCTGGTGGTCGCGGGGTTGGTCACCTCCCTGGTGGGCCTGCTGGGCTACCTCGCCCCGGCCGTCCGCCACGCCGAAGACCGCCTACCTGAGCACGTTGCTTAATAAGAACTGATGTGCTATAATGGCTGCCAGGTGTCGCACATAACGACAGGAGGCAGGCATGGCGAAGCTAGGGGAGGCGGTACAAATCGCGCTGGGCGTACCAGACGTCAGCGCCTCAAAAGCGTTCTATCAACGGTTGGGCTTTCAGATGCTGGGGGAAGGAGACACGCCCTGGCCGTGGGCGCAATTGACCGACGGCCAGAACCTGGTGCTGCTGAACCAGGACGGCAACCGCTACAGCGGGCTGCTCTACCTGTCGGGCGATGCCCCGGCCCTGGTGGGCGAACTCGAAGGGCGCGGCATCGCGTTTGTGGCGAAACAGGAGCATGAGGGCCAACTTCGACAGGCCATCTTCACCGACCCCGATGGCATGCCGGTCGGGCTGCTTCACCAGGACGGGGGCACCCTGTCCCAGCCTGACGGCCAGCCCGTTTCCAAGCTGGGTAAGTTTGGCGAACTATCCCACCGGGTCCAGGACTTCGAGGCGTCGCGCCAGTTTTGGTCGTCCTTGGGGTTCGAGACCCTCTATGTCAGCGACCAGCCCTACCCCTGGGGTATGCTGAGCGACGGCCTTGTCATGCTCGGCCTTCACCAGCGGACACCGGAAGCGGAGGCCGGGGGCGAGAACTTTGAGTTCAGCGGCCCCACGCTGACCTACTTCGATGGCGCTATGAAGAACCATATCGCCGCTCTCAAGGCCGAGGGCTTCACCTTCAGCCAGGAGATGCCCGACCCCGACGGCACGGTGAGCAACGCGATCCTCGCGACCCCTGAAGGCGGACGCATCTTCCTGTTCGCCGGTGAAATCTAGAGAGGTGTGTTAAGCGGAGGCCTGACAGGTTCTTGCGGAGTCTCCGAAGAGGGAACCCTGTCAGGCCTCTGGTTACGCGACACTGGGCTGTAAGACGCGAACCGTCTCGGTTGGGGGCGGCGCTTCGACCGGCGGCAGGCGGTCGAGGTCGTGCCAGTGGCCGCACTGGGCGCACTTCGCCCTGGTCTTGCTGGCCTGAGTGAGCAGCCCGCCGCAGTCGGGGCAGGGCTGGGGCAGCGGCCGCTGCCACGAGGCGAAGTTGCACGTTGGGTAGTTGGCGCAGCCGTAGAAGACGCGGCCGCGCTTGGTCCGCTTCTCCACCAGGTCACCGCCGCACTGGGGGCAGGCCACGCCGATACGCTCCAGGTAGGGCAGCGTGTTGCGGCACTCCGGGAAGCCACTACAGGCGATGAACTTGCCGAAGCGGCCGAACTTGATGATCATCGGCCGGCCGCACTTGTCGCAGGTGATGCCCGCGTCCTCTGGCTCCAACTCGACGTGGGGCATGGCCGCCTCAGCCGCATGGACGCGCTGCTCAAACGGCTCGTAGAACGCCCGCACCACCGGCACCCACTCCCGCTCGCCCTCGGCAATCTGGTCCAGTTCCGTCTCCATCTGCGCGGTGAAGCCCACATCGAAGACGTCGGGGAACTGCTCCACCAGCAGGTCACACACGATAAAGCCAAGCTCGGTGGGGACGAGGCGGCGCTCCTCGCGGGCGACATAGCCGCGCTGCTGGATGGTCGTGATAATCGCGGCGTAGGTGCTGGGCCGGCCAATGCCGTGCTCTTCCAGCGCCTTGACCAGCGTGGCCTCGGTGTAGCGGGGCGGCGGCTGGGTGAAGTGCTGCTCCGGGATCAGGCGCAGTAGGTCCAGCATCTCGTCGACGGTGAGCGGCGGCAACACTGTCCCCTCACCCTCCTCACCGCTGTCTTCCTTCTCG
>CAZFUK010000898.1:0-2104 GCA_964522005.1 uncultured Anaerolineales bacterium
CTCGCCCCCGGCCAGCGCTACGTCTACTCGTCGGCTGACAATCCGGGCACCTGGGTGTACACGCACTAGCGGCCCCGTGCTCGAACCCCTGTCCGACGACCCACGGGTCGCCCTGGTCCACGATTGGCTCAACCAGTACGGCGGCGCGGAGCGCGTCCTGGAAACGCTCCGCGCCCTCTTCCCCCAGGCCACCGTCTTCACCTCGATGTACTGGCCCCAGGCGCTGCCCGACGCCTACCGCGCCTGGCCCATGCGCACCTCGTTTATGGACGGCTGGCCGCTGGTCAAGCAGCGCCACCAGCCCTTCCTGCCGGTCTACCCCGCCGCCTTTGCCTCGCTGGACCTGTCGGGCTACAACCTGATTCTCAGCAACAAGAGCGCGTTCTGTCACGGCGTGCGCAAGCCCCCGGGCGCGCGCCACCTGTGCTACTGCCTGACGCCGACACGCTTCGTATGGGACTTTGAGAGTTATGTCGCCCACGAGGGCCAGGGGCGGCTGGCGCGGGCGGTTGTGCCGCTGTTCCTGGGCTGGCTGCGGGCGTGGGACTACCGCGCTGCGCAGGGGGTGGACGCCTTCGCCGCCATCTCCACCGCCGTGCGCGAGCGGATTCAACGCTACTACCGCCGTGACGCCGTGGTCATCCACCCGCCGACCGATATCGCCCGCTTTGCGCCCAGCGACGACCTGGACGACTACTACCTGGTCGTCTCGCGCCTGATTCCCTACAAGCGGGTGGACATCGCCGTCCAGGCGTTCAACCGGTTGCGCCGTCGGCTGGTGATTATTGGCGATGGGCGCGACCGGGCGCGGCTCGAAGCCCTGGCCGGCCCGACCGTCGAGTTCTGGGGACGGCTCCCCGACGCTGAGACGCGGCGGGCCATGGCGCGCTGCCAGGCGTTCATCTTCCCGGGTCTAGAGGACTTCGGTCTCACGCCGGTAGAAGCGCAGGCCAGCGGCCGGCCCGTCATCGCCTACGCGGCGGGCGGCGCGCTGGACACGGTGATACCTGGCCTGACGGGTGCGCTGTTCTACCCGCAGACGGCCGAGGCCCTGGCCGACACAGTGGCCCACTTCAACCCGACTGAGGTGGACCCGGCCCTGTGCCGCCAGAACGCGGCCCGCTTTGATGTGTCGGTCTTTCGGGAGAAACTGGCCCGCTTTGTGGGGCTTGAACCCTAGCGAAGGCTTTATGGAGTTACGGACCTACTTCGACATCCTCCGCCGCCGCTGGTGGGCGGTGCTCATCCCCGTGGCCGTCGTCCTGGCGCTGGGCTTGACGCGCTCCGCGCCCCCGCCCGTGTACACGCTCACGGTGGGGCTGCTGGTAGACGTGCCGACGCTGCCCGCCAACGCCAACCTGACGGTGGACCCGCGCTGGACCGCGCCCCAGGCCGCCGAGTATCTGGTGGACGACCTGAGCGTCGTGGTGCGCGGCAGCGAGTTCGCCAAACTCGTCCAGGCGCGGCTGCCGGCCGAGTTGGCGGCCAACATCGGCCAACTGTCGTCCTCGGCGGCGTCGCAGACGCAGCACCGCACCATCACCCTGACCATCACCCGTAGCGCGGGGTCCGACGAGGCGGCCAACCGCGAGCTAGGCGCCATCGGAGCGGCCGTCGTCACGGCGCTGCGCGAGGACACGCCCAAACTCTTCGCGCGGCTCAACGGCCAGCCGGAGATTCGCATCATCAACGACCCGCAGATTGCCCGCGTCGGCGTCGGTCTGCGCGACCGCCTGGACCTGCCCCTGCGCGCGCTGCTGGGGCTACTGGCGGGGGTCGGCCTGGCGTTCCTGCTGCACTACCTGGACACGCGGCTGCGCTCGGCCCACGAGTTGGAGGCGCTGGGGGTGGCGGTGCTGGGCGAAGTACCCAGGGGGTAACAAAAACGCGCTATCCAGACGTTGGATAGCGCGGAGGTGGGGCCGGAAGGAATCGAACCTTCACCAGCCGGTTATGAGCCGGCAGCACGGACCACTATGCTACGGCCCCCTGAGGTGACGGAGGACGAAAGACCGAGGACGGAGGCGGGACGAAAGACGACGTTACTACGCCCTCGTCCCTGTTCCCTTGTCCGAGAGAGCGGGTGACGCGATTCGAACGCGCG
>CAZFUK010000899.1:0-2092 GCA_964522005.1 uncultured Anaerolineales bacterium
TCACGCAGACGGCAGTGCGAAGGCGGTCCTGGCGAGCGAGCCGGGCCTTGAGGGCTCGCTGTCGTTCGGCCTCACGCTCGGCGGCCGATGGACCGGCGGCGATGGCGGCATAGACATTGGTGGCGGGGTCGAAGATTGTCATGGTGTGCCTCCTTCGGACGGTAAGCGCGGCTGGGCCTCGTGGCGGGCCTGCTTGCGGATGATGGCTGTGATTGCGTTGGCGGCCTTAGCCTCCTCTCGCAGGGCGGCTTCAAGCTCTGGCCCGCCGTACCCGGTCAAGGGTGCGTGGGTGTATGCGTAGAGGGTGGCGGCGGCGACTACTCCATGCAGCGCTTCCAGACGGCGCGCACGGGCGGCGTCGAGGGCCGTGCTGGTGTCTGTCGAGGGCGTCATAGTTCTTCGTCCGCGAACAGGCATGATAGCGTCTCCATCATGCTCTGTAGCTGCTGCGCGCTCACCGGGTCGGTCTCGGCTTCGTGCCAGGCCGCCAGGTGGGGGTAGACCTCGTCCCGCAGCAAGGCGGCGGCGCGCGACAGGCTCGCCAGCGCGTCGTCATAACGGCATTGACCCTGCTCACGGACAGCCTGGTCTGCGGCGTCCTGAATGGCGTGGAGGGAGCGGCGCATCTGCTGCATGATAGCATCGAGCCAGAGCACCAGGCCGCCAATGCTGGTTGGGGTGGTGGTCATGGGACACGCTCCTGGGTATGCCTTTTGGCGGCTACGGTCTGACCGGCTGGGCTACAAGTGGGGCAGTAGCACGTCTGGACACCGTAGTCAGCGAAGTGCCAACGGATGCCACCAACAGGGACCAGGGGGCGGCTATAATCCTTGCTGCCGTGGCCCCGATGGATGAGGCGCACGTAGCCGAACCCGTTGCAGGTGCTACATGGCATTTTGCGCCTCCTGATTGTTGGCAAGCCATTGGGCGTAGGCGGCGCGGCCCTGGGCCTCCCGCGCTTCACGCTGCTCGGCCCGGTAACGTCGAAAGTCGGCATGGACGATAGGCGCGGGCTGCCCGGTGTCTGGTGCGGGTAGGGCGCGCGCTGGGGCTGCCGCGACGGGCGTTGGGAGCGCGCCCTGAGCCATTGCCAGGGCGCGCACATCAGGCAAGTAAGCGTTGCCTTGCTCGGCGCGCGCCCGGACTGCATTGTACACGTCACGGAATTGAGCGCGATTGGTGGAGGTCTGCGCTATCTCCATTGCGCATAGCTCTCGCCACGGGCCAAATTGCCTCACGGCCTCGGCGATGATGGGCGATGACCAGAACGGCGTGCCGTAGGAGCCAACGCGCGCAATCTGGTCGAGCATCTCGCGCCAGGCGTCGCCCCAGTCGGGCAGGGTGGGCGCGCTGACTTGCGCGCACAAGCGGCGCAAGTCGGCCACGGTCGGGGGCCAGTCGTCATTAGCGATGTGCTGGCGCGTCGCAGCCCTGAGGCTGTCGATGTCCAGGTCGGCGAGCAGATCGGCGTACACGTCCACCGTGCCGGGTGTGAGCTTAAATCTCTCACCGTAAGCGGCGGCGATGACTGCCAACAGCGCCTTGACTTCAGTCCTGGTGGACATGCCGAGACCTCCCTTCGATGACAGACGGCGGGGGCATGTCGTCCGCTGCGCTGTCGGCGTATAGGATTGCCATATTGCGGTCGTACTGACTTGCCCGGTGGTTCCCTCCTGGCGCGGTGGTGGCAGAAACGTTCTTGTCGCGGTAGGTTGTCGCGGCCCCCCAGGTACTGGTCACCTGGGGGGGGGTTGGCGGGTTCCCCTTCTGGCCGCGCCAGTCGCGGCTGTACCAGTAGCCGCCTGACTGGTCGTACTCGCGCTGGAGGATGGCGGCCGTCGGGCGTACCTGAGCGTTGTACAGGGCGCGTAGCTGTTTCTGGCATTGCGCCCACGCGCCGTCGATGCGAATGTCGATCCGGCATGCGGCCGCCAGGGCCGGGACGGTCTCGGCGTAGTAAGCCTGCTCCTCTGCTGTGAGTTTCGGCTCTCGCTTCCTGGATGGCTTGACGACTGGTTCAACCGTCTCGGCGGGGTGGGGCGCGTCGATCGACGCGCCCCCTCTTGTTCTCTGAGTCTTGTTATTCTGAGTC
>CAZFUK010000900.1:0-2088 GCA_964522005.1 uncultured Anaerolineales bacterium
CATCCGCGCCCGCAGCTTCTGCCGCAGCACGGCATTTTCGTCGGTGTACCACACGCGGAGCAGGGCCAGGACAAACTCTTTCTGGGCTGTCTTCCAACGCGCCGCCGTATCGAGGAAGCGGTGGAACTTCTCGACGGCGGGCAGGTCCGGCGTCTCGACCAGGGGGATGACGATGGCCTCGACCTCGCGCAGCATGCGCTCCAGGATGGCTTCGAGCAGGGCGGGCTTGGAGTCAAAGTAGTGGTAAAATGCGCCCTTAGAGATGCCGAGTTCGTCCAGGATGTCCTGGATGGTCATCGGCGCGTAGCCTTTGGTGGCTACAAGGCGCTGGGCCACGTCGAGTATGTCATTGCGGCGGGCCGAGTATTCCTGTTCCTTGACGACGCGCGCCATAGGCCCCACTCTTTCACAAACCGACCGTCGGTCTATTATTAAGCATAGTATAGCGTGGGTGAGGGGAGGTGTCAAATTCCTCAGACCCTAAAGGTTTCCAAAACCTTTAGGGTCTATCCGTACAAGCTTGCACCTCCCTGCCGAGCGGAGTAAAGTACAGGCCAGCGTCCAGGCCGCAGTCGGTTCACCGCCGAGTTCTTCGTCAACCGCTTTGTCGTGCCCCTGCCGCCGGAACCGGTCCGCTTCGCCGTCGCCTACGCCATCCGTGAGGCGCTGCGGGCCGAGGACCGCTGGAATGAGCGGCAGAAGGCAGGGGGCAGCCGGGGCGTTTAGGCTACGGGGGTGATCCTAGCGGCTGGTAGCTGATAGTTGGCAGCTACCCAATCAGATACTCGACGCGTACCGTGTCAGTTTTGCTCTGGGCCAGCCTGCCCGATGAGTCCAGGGCGACCACCTGGAACTCGAAGACGCCCTGAGTCCCGCGCAGATCGGGGTATGCCTCGCGGCCCACATCCACGACGACACTGTACCCCGCGCTCCCCGCCACGCGCTGCATAGGCGCTTTACGCCATGCTCCGGCGGGGATGTTTGGGCTGCTCGATCGGTAGCGGTACTCCAGGGTGACTGCCTGAACCTCGCCGGGCGGGTCAGCGCCCTGCACCTCCGCGCTGACCGTGACGCGCGTCGGGCGGGCGCCGCACTCACCGTAGCAAACAGGGTCAGGGCGAGCGGAGGCCCGAACGGTTAGCGGCACGTCGGTTGGCGCTGGCGTCGGGCGGCGCGGTGTGGCTGTCAGGGGCACGCCTGTGGGCGTCGGGCGGCGTTGCGCCAGGGTCGGCGTGGTCACGACCTGGCGAGGGAGCGTAGGGGGCACAACAGCCCGATCAGGGGGCGGGGTGGGGGTGAAGCGCCCACCGAGGCGAGCCATAACAGTCCACAGGATACTCCCGCCCAGCAAGACCGCCACGACCCCTAACACCAGCCAGCCCAGCCATCCCCCACCGCTTCCCGCCGCGCCCGCCCCGCCACCACCCCGCCCTGTGTCCCCACCGCCCCCTCTAGCTAAGACGCGCCGCCGCCATTCCATCTGCTCTACTGGCGGCAGAGCCGCGTAGGGCTGGACTGAGAGGACTGTGTATTGGCCGGCGAGACTTTGAACCCCGAGCGCCAGCAGGCGGTCAGCAGCCGGACCGGGCAGGCCGACCAGGAGGCGCGTCGAGCCGGGCGCGGCCGCCATGATGGCGACGTCGTCCAGGCCCACGCCGAGCAACTGCGCCAGGGCGGCCTTGATCTCCGGCCTGACCACGACATCGTTGGACAGGATGAGCTGAACCTTTTTGCGCGCCTGGCAGCCGCCCACGCGGGCCAGCAGGCGGCCCAGGGTCTCATCGTCGCGCCGCTTGAGGATTTCGACCAACAGACAGGCCAGGTTGCCCTTGCGCTCAAAGTAGCCGATGAGTTCCTGGCACAACTGGCTCTTGGTGGCGCGCGGGAACTCCTCGACATCCAGGCTGAGGTCGAAGCAGATTTCGGTCAGCTCGGCCATGTTGAAGCGGTCCGCCATAAACTGGCGAAGCACCACTCGGTCCTGGGCGTTGAGGGCAGCAGCCATGGCTCTCTCTGGAGGGACCAAAGACGAAAGACCAAAGACCGAAACTCAATCGTCTGTTGGTCCTTGGTCTTTCGTCCTTGGTC
>CAZFUK010000901.1:0-2087 GCA_964522005.1 uncultured Anaerolineales bacterium
TGTACACCCTTCTCTGTCTCCGCTGGTGTAGCTCTCCCCGGGGACCGCATAACGCCCCGCGCTCACATGCGGGCCCTATACCCCATTGCCGTCCCGCCGGGGCCGACACCTCCTGATCATACCGCGGCCCGGGCGGGACGGCTACCCCACGGGCCCGACTTGTGCTGCGCAGTGTTATGCCGCGTCGGCTCTCGGGCCAACGGCCTCCTGTGCCCAGACATCGCTCGTCGGCGCCGTCCCCCGAGCGCCTGTGCGACGACGGCCGGTGGCTCAGCTGTGCCGCGCGGCGGCCGGCGCACCTCAAAGACCCGCCGCGGTCGACGCTCTGCGCGGGTCCACCGTCGAGTGCCCGTGCTGAGTCCGCGGACTACAACCAGGTGACGCGTTACCCAGCCAGCGAACGTTGCATCCGCGCCCGGACCCGCGCGGGCTCTAGTGTGCCACAGCGGTCCGGGATCTGGACGTCGGCACGCATCCACAAGGCGTACCCAAGCACGCGGACTTCGACGACATATGTCCCGGGCCATCCAGAACCGACGGCGAGAGTCGAGTCATTCAGGACGTCCCGCGGCAGTGAATCGACGCGTTGGGGAGACCGCAGTACAACAGCGGCGGCTCGGGCGAGCGGGGCGCCGGATACCGAGTCCACGACGGTCACGATCGCTGTTGGCGAGCCGACGCCCACGCAGACCGTTGGGTCAGCGCGGCATGCGCTGAGGTTCACCACCGCCGTGAGGAGAACGAGGGGGCACGCGGGCCTCATACTGTCATGACCCGCGTGGGGCTCGGGGAGTCACTCGTCAGCCCGCCGGCATAACGTCATGCTTCTGTGGCGCGGCCCCTCAATAGCATGACCGCCATGGCGAAGGCCATGGCGGTCTACCTTAGCGCTTGGCCGCGGACACAGCAAGCAACTGTTAGCTGGCATATGCAGGTCCCCGCGCCGACCGTTGACCTCGCACTCCGCCGAACCACCAGTGCGCAGGCCCGCTCATGCGGGCGGTGCGCGCCCCTTGAGCCGGACCGCATCTGGTCTCTGGTGTGGTGCTACCAGCCACTGATCGAAGAGCCTCGGATCCGCCCAGTCGTCCCAGAATGCGAACCCGTGATAGGCCTCGAGGAAGTCGGCAGCGACCGTCGCATCGTACACCGTAGCGCCGCTGTAGCCTTGGCGAGCAAACGCCTCGTTCGCGAAATCCCCCTTTGGCGAGAGCGCCCTGGCTTCCCCCAGAACGCGCCACGCGCCCTGATCGAGCTCCTCGCGGGTCAGTGCAACACGCGCCGTCACGTCCACCGGTCCGACCTCCGGCACGGTCGAAGCTCCGGCCGGGATACGTACCCGCGTTAGGGCACAGTAGACGACATTCGGCATCATGAGCGCAACAGCCTGCCCGACCGCGAGCGAGCCATCTGGGAGCGGCACCCCGAAGAGGGCGCCAACGCTCCAGGCGACCCGCCGCTGTCGGCCACCAGTGGGCTTATCAGAGGTCACAGGTCACCTCGCGGGCATGTGCCTATCCGATAGCGACGCTGACGCCGAGCAGCATGAGGGCGACTACCCCCATGGCCATCCGCCGGCCGCGTGAGCGAACAAATGGCGCACCCGTGAGCGCCAGCATACCGCTAGCCAACGTCAGCGATGGCGGGGACGGCTCGGTGGCAAGGATCCAGAGCAACAACCCCACCGCGCTCAGGAAGAGCGTAAGCAGTAACACCCTTCCCGAGGGTCGCTCTGATTCGAACTCAGATTTCATCATGAGCGCATTCTACCGAGTTGCGATGGCCAGCTAACGACCCGCGGTTCACCCGCGGGCTCTTTAATAGAGGCCGTCGCACCCGCGACGGCTCTTGCCCTGTGATCTAGGGGTCGGGGGGTGCGGCGGCTAGACCCACGGCCCGCGGGTGCAACCGCTAGTTATAGCGCCACGGGGGCGGCGACGCACAGCGCGGCCACGCCGATGCTCAAGCGCCCCCGTGCACCTTCGACCGCCGCCCAGCGCAGACGGCCACTGCAGACACCGCCTCTCGACTCGGCACCGCCGCCCCTGGAAGGACACGGGTGAAACAGGCGGCCGTCGTGCGTCCAC
>CAZFUK010000902.1:0-2086 GCA_964522005.1 uncultured Anaerolineales bacterium
TGAGGATACTATGAAACTGTGGGGCGGGCGATTTGAGAGCGGCATGGACCAGCTGATGGAACGCTTCAACGCCTCCATCGGCTTCGACTGGCGCCTGTACGACGCGGACATCACCGGCTCGGTCGCCTACGCCCGCGCGCTGGTCAAGGCGGGGCTGCTTACCCAGGCCGAGGGCGACACCCTGGTCGGCGGGCTGGAGCAGGTGCGGCAGGAGTTCGCCCAGGAGCAGTTCGAGATACGCCTGGCCGACGAGGACATCCACACCGCCGTCGAGCGTCGGCTGCATGAACTGGTCGGGCCGGTGGCGGGCAAGCTGCACACGGGCCGCAGCCGCAACGACCAGGTTGCCACCGACCTGCGCCTCTACACTCGTGAGGCGATCCGCCGCCTGCTGGCCCATGTCACTGAGGTCCAGGCGGCGCTGGTGGCCCAGGCGGAAGCTCACCCCGACGTCCTCATGCCCGGTTATACCCACGTCCAGCGCGCCCAGCCCGTCCTGTTCGCCCACTGGGCGCTCAGCCACTTCTGGCCGCTCCAGCGCGACCGTGACCGCCTCGCCGACGCCCTGAAGCGGGTCAACTGCCTGCCCCTCGGCGCGGGGGCGCTGGCCGGCAACGCCCTCGGCGTGGACCGCCAGTTTCTGGCCGAGCAACTCGGCTTCGACAGCGTGACGCCCAACAGCATGGACGCCGTCGGCGACCGCGACTTCGCCGCCGAGACGCTGTTCGCCTGCGCCCTGCTCGGCGTCCACCTGAGCCGCCTGGGCGAGGACCTGGTCTTCTACAGCAGCGCCGAGTTTGGCTTTGTGGCCCTGGCCGACGCCTACTCGACCGGGTCGAGCCTGATGCCGCAGAAGCGCAACCCCGATAGCATGGAGTTGATGCGCGGCAAGGCGGGGCGGCTGGTGGGTAATCTCGTGACGCTGCTGACCGTGCTCAAGGGCCTCCCCGCCACCTACAATAAGGACCTGCAGGAGGACAAGGAGCCGCTGTTCGACTCGCTCGACACGCTGGATGTGGCCCTGCCCATCGCCGCCGCCGTGGTCCGCAGCCTGACGATCCACCCGGAGCGGATGGCCGCCGCGCTGGACGACGGGATGCTCGCCACCGACCTGGCCGACTACCTCGTGCGGAAGGGCGTCCCGTTCCGCGAGAGCCACCACATCGTCGGGCGACTGGTGCGCGCGGCGGACGCCTGGGGCGTGGGGCTGCGTGACCTGCCCCTGGATGCCTACCAGCAGGCCGACGAGCGTTTCAGCGACGATGTCTACCGCGTCTTCGACATGCGCGAGTCCGTCGCCCGGCGCGACACCGTCGGCGGCACGGCCCCCACTGCCGTTCAGGCCCAACTCGACGCCGCAAAAGCCTGTTTAGACAGAATTGACAAAATTTAGAAGTATATTCTGTTCATTCTGTTCATTCTGTTAGAGTCCTACTGTCACAATGATTGATAACTTCTGGTTAGAGACATGGACCGAGCGGCTGCGGGGCTTGTACCCCAACACCGTCGCTATCCTGCTGGCGGGCAGCCACGCGCGGGGCGAGGCCGGGCCGCACAGCGACGTTGACCTGCGGGTGATTCAGTCCCACGGCGAGACCGGCTACCCCGTCTTCTTCGAACCGACCGCCGAGGGCCGCCTGCGCCACATCTCGGTGGACCTGACGACGCTAGCCGAGTGGGAGGGGGAACAGGACGAGCCGGCCGACTGGGCCTTGTTCCTGCCCACCGAGCAGGTCGAGCGGCTGGTCTGGGCGGCACCCGACGTGGCGGCCCGCCTGGGGCTGACCCCCACCAAGCGGCAGCCGGGTGGCGACCCGCAGATCGAAGACTTCCTAGAGTACGCCAACAAGGTCAAGAACGCGCGGCTGACGGGCGACAGCCTCGCCCTGCGCTGGGCGGCCCAGGGGCAGGCGCGCCTCGCGCCCGGCCTGCTGGTCGCCCTCAACCCCCCTGTCCGCGCCCAGACGGCCGTCCACGCCCTCAAGCTTGCCCTCGACTTCCCGGTCGCCCCGCCGGGCTACCGCCAGGCCAGGCGGGTCTGCCTCGGCCTGGACGACCCGGGCCACAGCGCTGCCGAGGTCGCCCG
>CAZFUK010000903.1:0-2082 GCA_964522005.1 uncultured Anaerolineales bacterium
GTGGTAGGTCGGGAGGATTGTACCTCATGGACTACGACTTTGAAAGAACCCTGCCGTCCCCTGCCATTGTTTGTCCCGGACCCGGCTTTCTGCTAGAATAGTCATCGGGAAAACGCAGCCGCTTTTCCCCCATCTCCTGGCGCCCGCCCCTCCCCCAGCTCGCACGTCTCTGGAGGAAGCCCGCGCCTCTGACAAGGATGTTTCTATGCAGTCCTATGGCCGATTTTCAGTTTTCCCCGTCATTCCTGAGCGTCTCAATCGCCTGCATTCGCTGGCCTATAATTTATGGTGGACGTGGTGCCCCGCCGCACAACAATTGTATATTGACCTGGACCCGGAACTGTGGGAGGAGGTCGGCCACAACCCCGTCCGCTTCCTGAGCCGCGTCCAGTCCGGCCCCCTGGAGCGCGCCGCCCAGGACCCGACCTACCTGGCGCGCTACGACCAGGTTCTGGCGGACCTCGACGACTACATGGCGACCGAGAACACCTGGTTCAAGCAGGCCCACGCGGATAAGAAGGACACGGTCATCGCCTACTTCTCGCCGGAATTTGGGCTGCACGAGTCGCTGCCCATCTACTCGGGCGGCCTGGGCGTCCTGGCGGGCGACCACTGTAAGGAGGCGAGCGACCTGGGCCTGCCGCTGGTGGGCGTCGGCTTCCTCTACCCGCAGGGCTACTTCGTCCAGCACATCAACCCCGAGGGCGTCCAGGAGGCCCTCTACGAGAAGATTCGCTTCTCCGAAGTGCCCGCGACCCCGGCCACCACGCCGGAGGGCCGCGAGGTCGAGGTCTACGTGGACCTGCCCGGCCGCCGCGTCTACGCCAAGGTCTGGAAGTTCCAGGTGGGCCGCATCCCGCTGTACCTCATGGACACCGACGTCGAGAAGAACCAGCCGAGCGACCGCGACCTGGGCAGCAAGCTCTACGTCAGCGACCACGCCCTGCGCATCGCCCAGGAAATCGTGCTGGGCATCGGCGGCGTGCGCATCCTGCGCGCGCTGGGCATCCACCCCACGGTCTGGCACATGAACGAGGGCCACTCGGCCTTCCTGGGGCTGGAGCGCATCCGCGAGCTGGTCCAGGGCCAGGGGCTGGCCTTTGAGGAGGCGCGGCAGGCGGTGGCGGCCAACACCGTCTTTACGACGCACACGCCCGTCGCGGCCGGCAACGAGGCCTTTGGCCTGGACCTGATGGACACCTTCTTCCGCGACTACTGGCCGCAGCTAGGGGTGGACCGCGACGAGTTCCTGTCGCTGGCGCGCTGGGATCAGCCCTGGGGGCCGACCTTTAGCATGACCGTGCTCGCGCTGCGCCTGTCGTCCTTCGACAACGGTGTCAGCGCCCTCCACGGCGAAGTCTCGCGCACGATGTGGGCCGACCTCTGGCCGGGCCTGCCGGCGGCCGAGGTGCCCATTACCTCGATTACCAACGGCGTCCACACCGCGACCTGGCTGGCCGAGGCGATGGACGAGCTATACCGGGAATACCTGGGCCAGGACTGGTACGACCGCCTGGACGACCCCAAGCTGTGGGAGAAGATTGACCAGGTGCCCGACGAGAAGCTGTGGGACGTTCACTGCCAGTTGAAGCGGCGCATGGTGGACTACGCGCGCCAGGAGACGGTCAAGCACCGCGAACGGCTGGGCGAGGGACCGCGCGCGCTGGCCGAGGCCGAGCGCGTCCTGGACCCCAACGCGCTGACCATCGGCTTCGCCCGCCGCTTCGCCACCTACAAGCGCGCCACGCTGTTTATGCGCGACCTGCCGCGCCTCTACAACCTGATGACGCAGGCCGGGCGGCCCGTGCAGTTTGTCTTCGCGGGCAAGGCCCACCCCGCCGACGAGCCGGGCAAGGCGCTCATCCAACAGATCTACCAGTTGTCCCGCACGTCGGAGTTCGCGGGCAAGATCGTCTTTATCGAAGACTACGACATGGAGACGGCGCGCTTCCTCAACGAGGGCGTGGATGTCTGGCTCAACAACCCGGCCCGCCCACGCGAGGCCAGCGGCACCAGCGGCCAGAAGGCATCGCTAAACGGCGTGCCCAACTGGAGCGTGCTCGACGGCTGGTGGCCGGAGGG
>CAZFUK010000904.1:0-1572 GCA_964522005.1 uncultured Anaerolineales bacterium
GCGCAGGGTCTCGAAGCGGTTGATAAAGGCGGCGGCGCGCGGGTCGGGCGGCACAATGTTGTCCACCAGGACCAGCCGGCCGCCCGGCCTGAGGACGCGAGCCATCTCACGCGCCGCCTGGGCCGGGTTGGGGAAGTGGTGCAGGGCGATGCGGCAGACCACGCGGTCGAAGCTATGGTCATCGAGGGGCAGCGCCTCGGCGTCGCCCAGCCCAAACTCGGCGTTGGTCAGGCCCCGCTCCGCCGCCAGCCGCCGCGCCACGTCCAGCATTTCCGGCGTCAGGTCCAGGCCGAGCACCTGCGCCCCGCGCTGCGCCAACGCCAGGGCCGTGTGCCCCGCCGCCGTCGCCACGTCCAGGACACGCTGGCCCGGCGCGACCTCGGCCAACTCGACCAACCGACCCAGCGACGCGCCCGCCGCGTGGACCTTGCTCACAGCGTAGGCTTCGGCCGTCGCGCCGTACTGCGTCTGGACGCGCGCCTTGGTGTCGTCACGGGGGGCCATGCCGCTCACGCCGCGCCGTTGCCGTTGTGGACGGTGATAAGGCTCGGGTCGCGGTACTTGTCGCCGACTTCGGGCAGCATAATCGGGATGCCCGTGACGATGGGATAGCGGCGGCCCGTGCGGCGGTTGACCAGCCACTTGCCGTCCACCAGTTCCAGCGGCTGCTTGTCGGCAGGGTCCACCAGGATTTCGACCAGGTCGGGGGCGACGTCGCCGCCCAGGTCGCCCTCGTTGATGGTCAAGCCGTCCTCGCCGCCCATAAGCGGGCCGGGCGCGGCGACACCGGTCTCGCCGGGCGCCTCGGTCATGGGCGGCTCCATCATGCGGCGCACCGCCTGAAACGCGGCAAAGCCCACCGCCGCGCCAATCAGCAGGCGGATCAACCGTCCCAGAAATTTCATGCGTGACTCCTTACAGGCATAGACCTAATCTAGCGTTTACTTTTACCAGTTTTACCCGGCGCTGTCAAGGCTGCGAGCCGGCGGCCCAGGGTCCAGTCAAAGTCGTAGACTGCCCCGAACCCCTCCCCCGGCCCCTCCCCTATGAAGGGAGGGGTGACTTGGCCCTGACTGGCCCCCCTTCCTTAGCAGGGAAGGGGGCGGGGGAAGGGGTTGAGGACGAGTACGACCTCGCTAACAGCAAAGCCCGTTCCACCGCCGCGCCAGTGCCACCCTTTTGAAGCAGGGTGAGCCGCATTTCGACGGCCGCGACTTCCGCTGCACCCGCCACGCTCCCACGCTCCACGCCTCACCCTTCCCGCTCCGGCAGCACATACACCGTTTCGGGCAGCATCTGAACCCGCACCGCGTCGTTGCGAGCGTAGACCGCCGGGCGGCGCGGGTCGGTATCCACCACCGCCACCGGCGTGCCCGCCACGTCTACCTCGTAGTCCACCTGGGCGCCCAGGTAGGCCGCGCGGCGCACGACGCCCGGCACGCCCGTCGGCTCCGTCGTCAGCCGCATGCCTTCAGGCCGCACGACCAGCACCACGTCTTCGCCCACGCCCACGGGCCGCTGGGGGCGCAGCACGGCGAGCGTCTGGCCCCAGGCTTCGACGGTCCGCCGGCC
>CAZFUK010000904.1:1582-2079 GCA_964522005.1 uncultured Anaerolineales bacterium
GGCCCGGAATAACGTTGGCCTGGCCGATGAAGTCGGCCACGAAGCGCGTGGCAGGCCGCTGGTAGAGGTCCTGGGCGGTGCCCACCTGCTGGACGCGACCCCGGCTCATGACCACGATGCGGTCCGACATCGCCATGGCCTCGGCCTGGTCGTGGGTGACGTAGATGGAGGTGATGTGCAGGTCCTGCTGGAGGCTCCGAATCTCGTGGCGCATCTGGACGCGCAGCTTGGCGTCCAGGTTAGACAGCGGCTCGTCAAAGAGCAGAACTTTCGGCTCCATGACCAGGGCGCGAGCGAGCGCGACGCGCTGCTGCTGGCCGCCGCTGAGTTGGTTGGGGGCGCGGTTCTCCAGCCCCGTCAGGTCACTCATCGCCAATGCCCGCCGCACCCGATCGCGGATGTCCGTTGCGCTCAACTTGCGTATCTTCAGCCCATAGGCAATATTCTCGAACACCGATAGGTGCGGAAAAATGGCATAGCTCTGGAAGACCATCGCC
>CAZFUK010000905.1:0-2074 GCA_964522005.1 uncultured Anaerolineales bacterium
CCTGCCCTGCGTGCTGCCGCCAGGGTTTACTTTGAAGAGCGGCACGGGGCCGCGGCGTATCGTGACTGGGCGCGACGGGTGGCTGAGGAGTGCATCGCCTGCGATGACTACGGCAACGCGGTCGAAGCGTTCCTTGAAGCCGACGCTATTGCCGAAGCTGCGCACATTCTGGCGGTCCAGAGTGACGTGATTCAAGCAATGTGGCCTGCGATGGTGATTGCCGACTGGGCGGAGCGGTGCCTGCACCAGAATGCGGGAACGTTGGAGCTTTGGCAACTGGGCGGTCGAGCTGCCGAGGAGGCGGGCCAAGACGACCGGGCGGTGACATTTTACACCAAAGGGTTGAAGCAGGCGGAGGAGCTTGACGACCGACAGGGGTACACGGACGCTGCGCTGGCCCTGGCACTGCTGTACGAACGGCGCGGCGCTGTCCACCTCGCCCGCGACTTTCGCACGAGGGCCGCCCAACTGCAGGCGGAGCCGAGGAGCTGGGGGCGGAGAGGTCTCAACCTGCTGGGGGGTCTTCTGGCCCCATCGGGTCAGCCCTGGCTGGTCCGGTACCGCCCCTTGAACGCCGCCCTGGGCCTTCTGGTCGGCTATCTGGCGTGGCTCGCCGTGCCGAGCCTCGGCATGAGCGTCGAGGCGAACAAGGTAACGGCAATCCTTGGCGGGGCTATCGTCTTCTGGGCGTTGGATGTGGCGCCCGACTTTGTGACGGCCCTGGCCGCCTGTACCATCGCCTTGTTGTGGGGCGTGGCGCCGGCCAGTGTCGTCTTCTCAGGCTTTGGCAGCAGCGCCTTCTTCCTGGTCCTCGTCCTGTTCGCCTTTACAGGCCTGGTGACCGGCTCTGGTCTCAGTTTCCGTGCCGCGTTGCTGGGCATGAAGGTATTCCCGCCAACATATGCGGGACAGGCAATCGCCCTCGGTCTATCCGGAGTCTTGACGACCCCGTTGATCTCCAGTTCCACGGGCCGCCTGAGTATGGTCGGCCCACTGGTCCTGGCGATCAAGGATGCACTGCGCCTGCCTGACCTCAGCCGTCCCTCTGGAGGGCTGGCGCTGATCGCTGAGATAAGCTACTCCCAGATGTCCTTCCTGTTTCTGAATGGAACGTCTGCCTGCTTCGTCGTGCTGAGTCTACTCCCTGCATCTGTCCAGGCTGACATCACGTGGGGGAGCTGGTTATTAAGCGCCTTGCCCCTGGCGCTCATCAACCTGCTTGGCGCTCTGCTCGTGGTTCTGTGGCGTTTTCGGCCGCAGACTAACACTCAGGTGGACTCGCATACTCTCGCCGCCCAACTCCGCACCCTGGGCGGAATCTCATCTCAGGAACGGCTAGGGCTGGTTGGTCTGGCGCTGCTCCTGCTGGCCTTTGTCCTCAAGCCGTGGCATCACACCGACCCCGCCTGGTTAGCCGTGCTCATCATCACCGGCCTGTTCGTCTTGGGCGCAAGCCGGAGCATGTTCAAGCACGTTAACTACCCGTTTCTGCTCTACTTCGCCGCGTTTGTATCGCTAGGGGAGATTGTGCGTGTGACGAAGGCGGATAATATCCTGGCCGGGCTTGTGGCCCCTTCACTGACTAGGCTAGGGGCCTCGCCGTATGTCCTGCTCATCCTGCTGTACGTCGTCGCCTACCTGATTGGTGGCTGCTTACCCTGGCTACCCACCGCAATTCTGGTTATCGCTAGTATCCCTGTGGCGACGGCACTCAGCTATAACCCCTTCGTGTTTGGACTCATTATCCTGGTGGCGACCTATACCCCTGGTCCGGCTCCGTCGTTGCTGGCCGTGCATGTGGGCTACCACACGTCCACCGAACGTCGCGCCTTCACCGACGCTCATGTACGCGAGTTCCTCCTATTCCAGACTCCCTTCATCCTCCTGGGCATCCTGGTCTCGATCCCCTTCTGGCGCATGTTGCACATGGTTCCTTGAGCTTTTCAGAGCGCATGAATCCTCCCGCCTCGTTACGAGGTGGGAAGCGAGCGTTGGAGCAAGGCTAGCAAGGTGCTGCGTTCGCCCCGTATGTCTTCGGTGAGGCGCGCCGCCGCCAGGGGCACGCACCACGCTT
>CAZFUK010000906.1:0-2071 GCA_964522005.1 uncultured Anaerolineales bacterium
GTCGCATGTCGTTGCTCCCTCTCCAGGGCTGAGCATCAGCCCTATCTCGTTAGATAAGACGCCGCTTAGGGCTGGGACGTTCCCAGTCCCATATTTGACAGTCCTGCCCGTCTCGTTTTAGAGTCTCTGGCATAATCCTTGCCACGCCTCACCCAAGGAGAGAGTGTGCCCTTTCCACGCCATGACGCGCCTGAACTGCTCGACCTAAACGTCGGGACGCTGGCCGACGCCGACGAGAGCCTGGCCGACCTGCGCCGCATCAACCGCTGGCTCGGCGGGACGGCGGTGGTCATGCGCCACCTGACGCCGCGCCTGAGGCAGGCCGCCCGCCGCACGGCTCGCCCGCTGGTCGTCGCGGACATCGGCACCGGCTCGGCCGACATCCCGGTCGCCCTGGTGGGTTGGGCGCGGCGAAACGGGGTCGCGGTGCGCGTGCTGGCCGTAGACCTGAACCAGCGTCACCTGGCGCTGGCGCGGCCCGCGCTGGCCGACTATCCTGAAATCCAACTCGTCGCCGCCGAGGGGGGGAACCTCCCACTGGCCGCCGGCGTTGATTATGTAGTCGCTTCGCTATTTTTGCACCATTTTCCACCCGCCCAGGTGCGCCACCTGCTGGCCGCGTGGTACGCAATGGCGGAGTTGGGTGTGATCGCCAATGACCTGATACGCGCCCGGCTGCCCTACGCGGGCTACTTCCTGTTGCAGCCGTTCATCGCGCGCAGCTACCTGACGCGCTACGACGCGCCGCTCTCCATCCGCCGCGCCTACACCCTGGCGGAGATGCGGCGGCTCGCGGCGGAAGCCGGGGTGCCTGTTCGCCTACACTGGCACTGGCCGTGGCGTATGGCGGTGGTGGCGGATAAGAGGGCATAAACGGGTGTTGGATTGAGACATGGAGTGGGAGAGAGAGATGGATCAGGATCAATCGAGTGCAGTCCTGGATGGCCGCTACGAGTTGCAGGGGCAGGTCGGCGCGGGCGGCACCGCCGTCGTCTACCGCGCCCTGGACAGACGGCTCGGGCGGCCGGTCGCCATTAAAGTCCTGCGGCCCCACCTGGCGCAGGACCCCGCCTACCTCGAGCGGTTCGTCCAGGAGGCGCAGCGCGCCGCCCAGGTCAGCCACCCCAACGTCGCCACGGTGCTCGACGTCAACGCCCACGGCCCGCAGCCCTATATGGTCATGGAGTTTGTGGAGGGCGTGCCGCTGACTCGCCTCGCGCCGCTGCCCATCTCCGACGCGGTGGAGACCATCCGCCAGGCCACCGACGCCCTCGGCTTCCTGCACCGCAACCAGCTGGTGCATGGCGACGTGAAGCCCGACAACCTGCTGGTGCGCCAGGACGGCCGCGTCAAGCTGGTGGACTTCGGTATCGCCCGGCCCATCGGCACGGCGGCGGAGGGCAGCACCATCATGGGGTCGCCGGCCTACGTCGCGCCGGAGCGGCTCCAGGGCGCGCCCCTCTCCCCCCTGGCCGACGTCTACGGCCTGGGCGCGGCGCTCTTCGAGGCGCTCACCGGCCGGCCGCCCTTCGTCGGCTCGACGGCCCAGGAGGTCGCGGCCCAGACGCTCTCCGCCGAGCCGCCCGCGCTGCTCAGCCTGCGCCCCGACACCCCGGTCGCGCTGGAAGGCATCGTGGCGCGGGCCATGGCCAAGGACCCCACGCGCCGCTTCCGGGACATGGACCTGTTTGGCCGCGCCCTGGCCGGGCTGCAAATGAGCGCGGGCCAGACCACGGGACCGATCGCGATTCCTCGCACTCCACCCGCCACGCCGATGGCTCCGGCTCAGCCGCCCGTCAACCCTGGCCGTGTCGTCGCCGCCACCCCGGCCTCCCAGCCCCGCAGTCAGCCGGTCGTCCCCACGCGCCCGGTGCAGTATACGCCGCCGCCCGCCGCCTCCGTTCCGCCCCGCCGCGAGAGCGGCCTGTCCCGCACGCTCCTGCTCTTATTGCTGTTATTGGTTCTCCTGGGACTGGGCATCATGGCGCTGACGATGTTTCGAAGGGGGTTGCAGGCTGGTCTGCCGCCTACCCCAACGGTGAGGGTAGCAGCGCCGACGGGCCAGCCGACT
>CAZFUK010000907.1:0-2068 GCA_964522005.1 uncultured Anaerolineales bacterium
GGGCGTCGATGCCCTGGACGAGGCTGGGGGCGAGGGTGACGCGGCACAGGGGCCAGCGGCGGGCGAGGGCGGTGAGGACGTCGCGGTAGGCGGCGGCCTGGGGGGAGGTGGCGATGCCGATGTGGCGAGGGAAGGGTGGCAGGCGGCGGGCGCGGTCGAAGAGGCCTTCGTCGCGCAGGCGGTTGCGCAGGGCCTCGAATTGGGCGTGGAGCGCGCCGAGGCCGGTGGATTGCAGGTCATCGACATAGAGCTGGTACTGGCCGCTGGCGGGGTAGACATTGACGCGGCCGTGGACGATGACCTCCTCGCCGTGGGCGGGCAGGCGGTCGAGTTGCTGGACCTGGGTGCGCCACATGACGCAGCGTACCTGGGCGTCGTCGTCTTTGAGGGTGAAGAAGAGGTGGCCGTTGCTGCTGCGCGACAGGTTGGAGACTTCGGCGCGCAGCCAGAGGTCTTGCAGGCGGAAGTCTTCCTCGAAGAGGGTGCGGAGGTAGTCGCTGAGGTCGCTGACGCTGAGAATGGGGGGCATGGGGAGGAGGTGGTTGGTGGTCAGTGGCCAGGAGCCAGTGAAGACGAGTGTCTCCGTCCTGGCTACTGGCCGCCGACCAGTGGGCTAGACGCGGGTGACGTACTCGTTGGTACGGGTGTCGACGCGGATGGTGTCGCCCTGGCTGACGAAGAAGGGGACGGTGACGACGAGGCCGGTCTCCAGGGTGGCGGGCTTGCCGCCGCCGGAGGCGGTGTCGCCCTTGAAGCCGGGGGCGGTCTCGATGATCTTGAGGTCTACGGTGGTGGGCAGGTCGATGCTGATGGCGCGGCCTTCGTACAGGGATAGTTCGAGGGTCATGCCCTCTTTGAGGTACTTGACGGCGGCGCCGAGGGTGTCTTCAGTGATGGCGAACTGTTCGTAGGTCTCGTTGTCCATGAAGTGGTAGGCGTCGCCGTCGGTGTAGAGGTACTGGACCTCGCGGTTGTCGAGGCGGATGTCGTTGACGACGCCGCCGTTGGGGAAGGTGCGCTCCAGGTTGGCGCCGGTGCGCAGGTTGCGGAGCTTGAGGCGAATGGTGGCGCTGCCGCGGCCCATTTTGATGTGCTGATACTCCAGGACGCGGTACAGGTCGCCGCCGTCCTCGAAGGTGACGCCTTTGCGGAGTTCAGTAACGCCGATAGCCATGATGAATACTCCTTGACCGTGGTGCTTGCCTGAGATAAGGGCGCAACCGCCAGACACACGACGGGCTACCGCTGCCGGTAGCCCATTGGTCCCAGGGCGCGGAGCCGCCGGGTGGAACTGCTGCCTTGATAACGGGGTAAGTATAGTCACCGCGCGGCGGCGCGTCAAATGGGTTGAAGGTCTCCGAAGCCGTCGAGGATGCGGGCGATGTGGCGGGCGGCGAGGAGGAAGTGGTCGAGGCGGACGTGCTCGTCGGGGGCGTGGGTGCGGGAGCCGGGGTAGCCGACGCCGGGGGAGACGACGGGGATGCCGAGGGGGCGGGCGAAGGCGTAGACGGGGCTGCTGCCGCCGGTGAGAGGGGTGAGGACGCACGGCTTGCCGTAGACTTCCTGGCCGCTGCGGGCGGTGAGTTGCACGAGGGGGTCGGCGGCGGGGGCGCGGGCGGGCCACATGGCGCCCAGGCGCTGGATGCGGATGTCGGGGAAGTCGTGCTCGTCCAGGTGGCGGCGCAGCTTGTGCAGGATGTCGTCGGGGTCCTGGTTGGGGACGAGGCGGAAGTCGACTTTGGCGGTGGCGCGGGCGGGGATGACGGTCTTCATGCCGTCGGCCTGGTAGCCCGCCGTGATGCCGGCGATGTTGCAGGTGGGGTTGAAGACGGCCTGCTTGAGGGCGACGCCGCTGAGGCTGTCGACGAAGTCGGTGACGCCGTATTCGCGGCGCAGGCGGTCTTCGTCGGATGGCTCGGCGGCGAAGAGTTCCAGGTCGAGGGGGGTGGGCGGTTGCACGTGGTCGTAGAAGCCGTGGATGAGGATGCGGCCGTCGGGGGCGCGCAGGCTGTGCAGGGCGTACAGCAATCGCCAGGCGGCATTGGGCAGGATATGCGCGCTGCCGGAA
>CAZFUK010000908.1:0-2067 GCA_964522005.1 uncultured Anaerolineales bacterium
TGGGCGAGGCCATTGGCGAGATGCGCCGCCACGGCCTGGACCTGATTCGGCGTGGCGAGATTGCCCGCGCCGAGCGCGTCGTCGAGGCGATGGACGAAGTCTACGCCTTCCTGACCACCGTCGACTACCCCGACGCCGTCACCAACGGCCTGCGCCGCACCACCGACATGGTGCGCGGCGTCACCGAGCGGACGCGGGGCGACCTGACGACGGCGGCGCGGCAGGAGAAGCTGCAAGCCGCGCTGCGCGACTTCGAGGCCCGCATGGGGATGGGCGCGGCCCCGCATGCCGACTGACAGCCCGCGCGGCCCGCGCCTCCTCCGCGCCTCGGAGGTGGGCCGCTACGCCTACTGCGCCCGCGCCTGGTGGCTCCAGTCGGTCCAGGGGGTCGCGCCAGAGCCGACGCGGCTGGCGGCGGGTGTCGAGGCCCATGCCCGCCACGGCCGCCGCGCCTCCCTGGCCGTGTGGCAGGCCCGCGCCGGCGTAGGTTTGTTGATTCTCGCGGGGCTGGCCCTGGTATGGGCGCTCCTGCGCTGGTAGACCGAGATAGCGCCGCATGTTCGCAGGGGTAGGTCTCGTACCTGCCCCGCCCCAACAGGATGGGACGCGGACGAACGCGGACGACACGGATGAGACGAAGAAAGGACTCCCTATGCCTAACACCACGAGCGCCGAACTGGTTGCCGCTGTCTTCAAGAGCAAGGCGACCGCCACCCAAGCGCGCGCCGCCCTCGAAAAAGCCGACCGTGACATGCCAGGTGTCCAGCTCAACCGCATCGCCATCATCGAGAAGGGCAAGGATGGCAAACTGACCTTCTCCGAGGCGGATCGCAAGCAAGGTGGCGTGTGGTCCCTTGCCCACAGCGCCGCCTTCGTCGTTGGCTCGGCCCTCGACAAGGGCGCGACGTTGCTGCCCGACAAGTGGGCGGGGGACACGGTCGCCCTGGCCGCCAGGCTCAAGGACAGCGGCTTTCCCGACGAAGCCTTGCAGGAGATTGGCGCGGGCCTGGAGGAGGGCGTTGCCGTTGTCATGACCCTGGTCGACAACGACGAAGAGAAGGCCGCCGTGAGTCGCTCCCTTGTCGAGCATGGCGGTAAGCTCATCCATAAGGCCTTGTCGAAGGACGCGGTCGACCGCCTGAGCCAGGCAACGTTGGCCGGTAAGACCGCCGAGTCGGCCGGCGGCCTTGCCGCCGCTGTCACCGGCGCGACGGATATGGCGAAGGGCGCAGCGACCGGCGCAGCCAAGAGCGCGAAGGGTATGGCAAAGGGCGCGGCCAAGAGCGCGACGGGGGCGGTCGGCACAGCCAAGAGCGCGACAGGCGCGGCGGCCGGCACAGCCAAGAGCGCGACGGCAGCGGCGGCGGGTGCGACCAGGAAAGCGGCTCAGGCTGTCGATATGGACACGGCCAGAGGTCTCGCTATGGTCGCTACCGGCGCTGCCAGGGAGGCCATTACGAACCCCGCCGAGACAGCCAAAGGTCTGACTACGCTGGCGAAGAGCCAGACAAAGAAGCTCACCGGCCAGGGCGCAGCGCGGACCGCCGACCCGACTCAGGGCGACCAGATCAAAAAGACGGTCAAGGCAGCTACCGCCACGATACCCGTCACCGGCAAGGCCGCCACGCCCACGGAGGAGGCGACTCCGCCGGCCGAGCCTGCGCCCGCCGCGACGCCCGCCCCGAGCCCGGCCAGGCCGGCTACCGCCAGGAAGAAGGCCGCGCCGCCGGATGACCTCCAGCGACTGCCCGACGTTGGCCCTGTCTACGAGCGGCTATTGAACGCCAGCGGCGTTACCACCTACGCCCAGGTTGCCCGGCTCTCCGCCGCCAGGCTGCGCACCATCCTCAGCGGCGTTGACCCGGACAGTGGCCTGCCGGTGATGGAAATCAGCGCCGAGCAGGCGAAGGCCATCAAGGCGGCGGCGAAAGAGTTGGCCGCGACGAAGGCATAATACCAGGCCTGGCCTGATGGTCAGTGAGCGCGCGCGCCGCCGCCTGCCCACCAGAGCGCGGCCCACTCAGTATGACAGACAACCGCCCCACCGGTTTGGTGGGGCGGTCGCAT
>CAZFUK010000909.1:0-2049 GCA_964522005.1 uncultured Anaerolineales bacterium
GTCGAGGAACTGCTGCGCTACGACACGTCGGTGCAGCGCGGCTGGCGCATCGCCCGCGCCGATGTGGACTGGGACGGCCACCCCATTCGGGCGGGCCAGATGGTGCTGCCCATGCTCGGCGCGGCCAACCGCGACCCCGCCCAGTTCCCCGACCCCGACCGCCTGGACCTGACCCGCCGCGACAACCGCCACCACGGCTTTGGCTTCGGCATCCACTTCTGCCTGGGCGCGCCGCTGGCCCGCCTCGAAGCCCCTCTCGCCCTCAACGCCCTCCTGGCGCGCTTCCCCCGCCTCGCCCTGACCGACGCGCCCCTCCAGTGGCGGCAGGACGTCGCCCTGCGCGGCCTCCTCGCCCTGCCCGTCACGTACTAGTCATAGTCGCCTGTTTTGCCGGTCCGGCGTCACGCGTGTACAATTCAGGCAGCCTGGAAAGAAGTCCTCAGTAGGATGACAGCTATGATGAGTGTACCGTTGGAAAGGGCGAAGGCCAATCTAGACGAGGTGCTGGCCCAGTTGGGGCCAGGTGAGACCATCACCCTGGTAGACGCCCAGGGCCAGCCTGTTGTCGCCATGACCTCGCTTCAGCCCCAGCATCAGCTTGAGGCGGTGAGTCCAGATGAGTGGTGGGCCGGCTGGCAATCTCTGATTCAGGAAGTGGACGAAACGTGGGAAGGTGAAAAGAGCGCGGTTGACGTTTTGCTGGAGATGCGACGGTGAATCTGACCATTGATGCTAGCGTCTTTGTGGCCGCTGCGCACTCCGCTGATTTGTTTCACACGCCGAGCGCTAAGTTCATCCACGACTTACAGCAGAAGTCCATAGACATCTTCTGTCCAACCTTGATTTTAGTTGAGTGCGCGGCAGCCATGGCAAGGCAATCCAGAAGGCCGCATGCCAGTGTGCGGATTGTCACTCAAATTGAGACCTATCCCAACCTCCAGCTAATTGCCCTGGACATCTCTCTGGCTCGTCAAGCGGCCTTGATTGCACGTACTCAACGTCTCCGAGGGGCAGACGCTGTATACGTAGCCGTTGCTCAAGCGACACAGTCAACTCTAGTCACATGGGACGCGGAAGTTCTCCAACGAGGCCAGGCAGCGATCAAGACCTTGACCCCAACTCAGGCGGCTGTCATCCTCTAGATGCTCCATAGCGATCTATGCCTACCCCACAACTCCTTCAAAACACAAGTGCGACGGCTGCGCTCAAGCGCGGCTTTGACCAGATGGCCCGGCTGCTGGCCCTGACCCTGGGGCCTACGCAGGGCAACGTCGTCATCCCCTCTAACCTCAACGGCAAGCCCGAAGTGCTCAACGACGCCGCCACCATCGCCCGCCGCGTCCTGCAACTGCCGGACCGGGCCGAGGACGTGGGGGCCATGATTCTGCGCCATCTCGTCTGGCGCATGAACCAGCGGGCGGGCGACGGCAGCGCATTGGCGGCGGTGCTGGCTCAAGCCCTGCTGGCCGAGGCCCACCGCGTGGTGGCAGCGGGCGCGAACCCCATGCTGGTCAAGCGGGGGGTGGACCGCGCGGCGCGGGCGGCTCTGGCGGCCCTGGTCGGCCAGGCGCAGCCCGTGCGCGACGCCGAGGACCTGGCCCTCGTCGCCTACACGGTGGTCAACGACCCCAACCTGAGCAACCTCCTGGGCGAGGTCTACTGGCGGGTCGGCGCGGAGGGCCACGTGACCATCGAGGAGTACGTCGCGCCCTACCTGGCCTGCGAACTGGTCGAGGGCGGACGCTGGAAGGGCCGCCTGGCGTCGCCCTACTTTATCACGGACCACGCCGCCCAGCGCGCCGAACTCGACGCCGGCCCGGTCGCCCTCGTCGCGGGCACCCTGAGCACGCTGGAGGACGTCCAGCCCTTCCTGGAACTGGTGGCGCAAACCGAGGACACGCGCGGCGCGCTGATCGCCCAGGACATCCAGGGCGCGGCCCTGGCGACGCTGGCCGCCAACTTCCAGCAGGGTCAGGTGAGAGTCGTGGGCATCGAGCTACGCAACCCCGACACCCAGCGCCGCGCCGACTTCGAGGACCTGGCCGCCCT
>CAZFUK010000910.1:0-2043 GCA_964522005.1 uncultured Anaerolineales bacterium
AAGCTGGGCAGGGCGTCGCGCGGGCCGACGACCAGGTCCACCACCGCCGCCGGTCGGTCCAGCCCCCATCGTCCCGCGAAGGCGTCCACCGTGTGCGCCAGGCTCAGCACCGTATCCCGGCCGGGACCGAAGGCCATGCGCTCGGCGATGGCGACGAGCCGCCCCGAACTGAGCAGGCCCGTCACGACCAGGCAGACGACCAGGGCAGCCAAGACCGCCCACTGCCGGCCGGGGCGGTCAGGCGTGGGGGGAGGGGCAGTCAGGCGGGCGTCATCAAAGGCCATAGGCTAAAACTGGAAGTAGATAAACGGCGCGATACCCTTGGGGCCAAGCGCCACGGTCAGGGCAATGAAGACGCCGAGCGCGGCGCCCTGGACGACGAGGGGCAGGCGGGCGTAGCCCACGGCCAGGCGGTGGCTCAGCGAGTCCGGGATAAACTGGAGCGCCAGGCCCCCGAAGACGCCCAGCAGGAGGCCGGCCGTCACGTTGGGGGCAGGACCCCAGGCCGTCACAGCGCCCCGCAGCACTTCGAGGGCGGTATCAAACGACGGGGCGCGGAAGAGGACCCAGCCAATACAGACGAAGTGGAAGGTGAGCAGCCGCCCCAGCCAGACCTGCCAGGGCGCGGGGTCGTGGGCCAGCGTCTCGCCCTGGGGGGCGCGCGCCGAGGCCCGCTCGCCGAGCCAGCGTTCGACGGCCAGCCCCAGGCCGTGATAGAAGCCCCAGGCGACAAAGGTCATCGAAGCGCCGTGCCACAGCCCGCCCAGCGTCATCGTGAGCATGAGGTTGCGGTAGGTCTGCCATCGGCCGCCCCGGTTGCCGCCCAGCGGGATGTAGAGGAAGTCGCGCAGCCAGCGCGAGAGCGTCATGTGCCAGCGCCGCCAGAAGTCCTGGATCGAGACGGCGGTGTAGGGGCGGTCGAAGTTCTGCGGGAAGCGGATGCCCAGCAAGAGGGCGACTCCGATGGCGATGTCGGTGTAGCCGCTGAAGTCGCAATAGATTTGCACCGCATAGCCGTAAATCGCCATCAGGACTTCCAGGCCACGGTACTGGCCGGGTACGGCAAAGACCGGGTCCACGATGGCCGAGGCGACATAACTGGAAATGACGACCTTCTTGAACATGCCCTGGGCGATGAGCAGGGCGGCGCGGCTGGCGTCCTCCGACGACAGCGGCCTGGGGTGGGGCAACTGGGGCAGGAACTCGACGGCGCGCACAATGGGGCCGGCCACGACGTGGGGGAAGAAGGCGAGGTAGACGCCCACGTCCAGGATGGGCGCGGGCGGGATGGTCTTGCGGTAGACATCCACCACGTAGCTGATGGCCTGGAAGGTGAAGAAGGAGATGCCGACGGGCAGGATGATCTCGAGGAAGGGCAGCCGCACGGGCAGACCCGTCGCGCGCAGCAGGCCGTTCATCGACTCGATGAAGAAGCCGTAGTACTTGAAGACGCACAGCAGGCCGAGGTTGAAGACAAGGGCGAGTTGCAGCGTGGTCTTGCGGCGCGTCTCGGCGTCGCGGGCGATCTGGTAGGCCAGGCCGCCGTTGACGAGGGTGGAGGCGATGATCAGGAAGACAAACCGCCAGTCCCAGGCGCCATAGAAGATGTAGCTGACGGCCAGGATAAACCACTGCCAGGGCCGCTGCCGCCAGCGCAGCCACCAACTCACTGGATAGACAAGCAGGAAGAAAACGGCAAAGGTCAGCGTGGGAAAAAGCACGGTAACTTACACCAGGGTTCAAGAGAGTATCACGATCGGCCGCGTAAGTGTACACCGATACGGAGGGGCGGGCAAGTATGCCTCCCTCTATTGGAACGTCGCGGGGGGTGAATTTGTTTCTCGAAATTGGACAGGGGAGGGCATTCGACTATGATTATGCCCTCTGGGCCAGCCCAGTAGAGACGTGATATATCACGTCTCTACCGCAGCGTATCAGGCGAGTGTACCATGCCCCACCACGCCCTCTGTATTCTGCCTCCACCCGTCGCTGCCTGATAGGGCAGGACGGTCACACCCCTCTGACACCGCGCATCCCGCCGGA
>CAZFUK010000911.1:0-2043 GCA_964522005.1 uncultured Anaerolineales bacterium
TTCAGGTTGGTGACGTACGTCTGATGGTGCTTGTCGTGGTGAATCTCCATCGTGCGGCCGTCAATGTTCGGTTCCAGGGCGTCGTTCGGGTAGGGCAGGGGGGGAAGTTGGAAAGCCATAGCTCATCCTCTCTTCGTTAGGTACAGCGGATTCGAAACACGTAGACCCTGCGGGCTTGACACGTCGCCAGAACCAGCCACTGTGTAGCAACTCCTGTGCCGGGGCAAGAAAAGAGGGAGATGAATCGAGAGGGTCCCTCGATGAAGCTCCCCTGACAGAAGTCACGGCCGCGGGCGACGCTCTTTTGTCCCGCTGCGTAGTCCTTCCTAATCTTAGCCAAGCTCCCCGCTTCTGTCAAGACCAGCGGCCTGAACTTTCGGGCAGGTCCGGGCGACGTGATTGACCGTCTTCCGCTCGCCGCCTATAATTGAGAGATAAGGAGAAGACAGAGCTGTGCAAGAGACACGTCAGCAGATCATAGACATCCTCAAGCAGCGGGGTCAGGCCACGGTGGAGGACCTGGCCGCCGACCTGGACCTGACGCCCATGACGGTGCGCCATCACCTTGGCATCCTGGAGGAACGGCAGTTGGTCGTGGCGGAGCCGCAGCGCGGCAAGGTGGGCCGTCCCCACTATCTCTACCGCCTGACGCCTGCCGCGGACGAGCTTTTCCCCAAGGCGTACCATCTGCTGGCCGAGCGCGTCCTCGCCAAGATCAAGGAGCAGTACGGGGCCGAGGAGGCGCGGGAAATTCTGCGCGCCGTGGCCGACGACCTGGTCGCCGCGCAGAGTGACCCACCGCCGGCGCAGACGCTGGCCGAGCGGCTGGTGCGCGTCGAGGACATCATGGCCGCCGAGGGCTTCCGCGTGCGCGTCGTCAACGAGGACCAGCCGGCCATTGAGGTCTGCAACTGCGCCTACCGCCACGTCGCCGCCCAGCATCCGGAGGTGTGCGAGCTAGACCATGCCCTCATGGAGGGCTTGCTCGGCCAGCCCCTGGAACGGGTCAAACATGCCCCCACCGGCGACAACTGCTGCCGCTTCGAGGTTGCTTCAACATACCCATGATTAACAGGTGGATATTCTAGCAAGCTAATACACTATGGAGAAAATGATCGTTGAGATTGATGGGGAGATGGTCGAAGTAACGATTCGTCCCCGGCCTATGGAGACGATAAACTTGGAGATCCCGCGTACTGCGCTGGAAATGCTGGAGCGTGTCGCGGCAGAGCGGGACACGTCCGTTCACGGCTTACTCAAAATGTACATCAGTCATGCCCTACGTGAGGATTGGCGGGCCTTCTTTCCTAATGTCGTCTCTCCAGCTGCTCAGGAGCTTCTTCACCGTCGTACAACATCGCCCGACTAAACAGGTCGCTCCTGTGCCCCTCCTTGACCACTTCCACCCGCCCCTCAGTGACCGGCGCGACTGGCACAGCTTCCACCATGCCTGGGCCACGGCCATCGCCGTGGACCTCTTAACACCGAGAGGTGAACACCATGATTAAGGAACCTAAACCCCTTGATGTCAGTGATAACACGGATCTCCTACGTGTAGCCCAAGAGGTGCAGGCCCTCAACGAGCCGCGTCTGTTACGCGGTAATGGAGAAGATTTAGCAGTTCTGATGCCTGTACCACCGGCTAAACGAGTCTCCGGCCGCAAGAAACCGTTTACGAAGGCTGATAGCCTGTGGAACATTGTTGGGACTGGTAAATCTGGTCTGGGAGACGTGTCGGAGAACAAATACAAGTACTTGGCTGAGGCGTCTTCACCTGAACCATGATCCACACTCCTTTGACCGACATTTCCTCCAGTATGGGTTGACGGTGCTCAGTCCAGAGTCAATGTAGGCGGACGGGTCAAGACCGACTATAAGACAGCAGAATCACAATCCAAAATCAGTCGCCCAAAGGCCACATAGCTTTTGGGCGACTGATGGTATGGCTAGTCCGCCAGAGGCGGTGGGTTGGCGCCTCCAGTAAGGGCGTCGGTGTCAATCTGGGCGCGCTGGAGGCGGCCGCTGTAGTCCACGTAAATGGAC
>CAZFUK010000912.1:0-2032 GCA_964522005.1 uncultured Anaerolineales bacterium
GGCAGCAACGTGCGTTCGCTGAACCTCGGTGCTTTCGCACGAACGCCGGCCGCCCTCGACGCGCTGCTGGCGGCCCGGGACTGGGGGCACCTGTCGTCGCTGTGCCTGAGCTGGATGGACCTTCCCATCGAGCGCCTCTTCCGCCACCCCGGCGCCGCCCAGTTGACGTACCTGGGGCTGTATCAGGTGCGCATGAACGCACGCGTCCTCGACGCCCTGGCCAGCAGCGAGAACCTGGCTGGACTGCGTCGCCTGTCGGCGGGCGCCCACGGCGACGTTGGCATCCTGGCCGCGTTGGCGCGGTCGCCACACCTCACCCGTCTGCACTGGATCAACGCCTGGGACAGCGAAGCGAACGTCATTGCCTTTCTCAGGTCGCCCAACGTTGCCCACGTCCGCTGGTTGAACGCCGGCAACGACCTCACCAACAAGATCGCGAAGGTCATGGCCGCCTCGCCACACCTGCGTCGGCTGACGACGCTGCACGCCAACAGCAGCAAGCTGACCGACGCCGGCGCCGTTGCTCTGGCCAACTCGCAGGAACTGGTCAACCTCACGTTCCTGGACCTGCTCGGCTGCAAGCTGACGGCAAAGGGGCAGCGTGCCCTGCTGGAGGCGGAGCACATGGGCTGGGTCGGCGTCAGCGACCACGACCTGAAGAAGCCGGAGTTGAAGGAACTGTCCGCGCGGCGCTACGGGGGCGTGTACTGGGGCTATGCCCTGGATGCGGGGAGTCCGTTCGGAGGCTGAGCCGGGGTGCGATTGTCGCGGTCGGCGTGGTCCGTTAGACTCTGGGTAGACCGGGAGAACTGTCCATGACGACCGAGACGTCCATCGGTGACCTGATCCGGCGCTGTCGCGACGGCGAACAGGGGGCGCGGGAGAATCTGTTCCGCCGCTACCACGGCTACCTGTCAGTGTTGGCCCGTGCCCAACTCGGCCGGCACCTGCGCGGCAAGTGCGACTCCTCCGACGTGGTACAGGAGACGTTGCTGGAGGCCCACCGGGACTTCGGTGCCTTCCAGGGGGCAGGGGAGGCGGAGTTGCTGGCGTGGCTGCGGCGCATCCTGGCCCACAACCTGTACAACGAGGCCCGCCGCTTCGGCGCCCAGCAGCGTGACACCTCCCGCGAGGTGTCGCTCGACCCGATGCGGACCGGCGTCGAGCACTCGGCGGTGGCGCTGGGCCGCAGCCTGGCGGCGGACACGCCGACGCCCAGCCCGTTGGCCAGCCAGCGTGAGTCGGCCGTGCGCCTGGCCGACGCCCTGTCGCGGCTGCCGGACGACTACCAGACCGTGCTGATGCTGCGCATCTTTGAGGAACTGTCGGCCGAGGAAGTGGCCCAGCGGATGAATCGCAGCGCCGGGGCGGTGCGCATGCTGCAGATGCGTGCCTTGCAGGCGTTACGCGAGGCGGCGGCGGCCGACGGCCTCACGTCGTGACCGCGCATCAACTGCCCCACCACCGCGCAGACCAGGCCAGCAGGTACAGGACCACGCCGATCAGCCCGCCGACAAAGGTGCCGTTGAGGCGAATCCAGTTGAGATCCTCGCCGACGCGTCTCTGAATCAGGTCCGTCAGGTCCCGGTCGGACAGGCGGTTCATTTGCTCCTCCACCAGCAGGCCAATCAGGGCATGGTGGCGGTCGAGTTGCTCCACGACGATGTCGCGGCACCAGGCGTTGACCCGCTCCCGCAGCGGCTGATCTTCGCTCAGCCGCGCCAGCCACAGGTCGGCCTGGGTCATGGCCAGGTCCAGCCAGGGCGACGCCTCGGCGTCCAGTTGCGTGCGTGCCTCGCCGAGCAGCGACCGCAGCACCCGCTCGAGCAGGGCCACCGCCGTGTCGGACTGCTCCAGCACCCCCTGGACGCTCTGCAGGAATGCCGGATCATCGCGCAGCCGTCTCTCGACGTTGAGCAGCCCGTCGCGCAACATCGTCTGCATGTGGCTGTCGCTGTTCATCTGCTCGGCCGCAAACCGCCGCAACTCCAGCTGCACCGAGGCGGCGGCCTCATCCAGATCGACACCGCCG
>CAZFUK010000913.1:0-2027 GCA_964522005.1 uncultured Anaerolineales bacterium
CTGTGTTCGCCGCTGCGCAGGTCGCACTGGTGAAGCTGGACGCGACCCTGGTACGCCTGTTGGACGATGACGGCCTGGGCGTCCGGCGTCCAGCCGACCGCCAGGACTTCGCCCGGCAGGTCCTGGGCCAGATGGACCCGCTCGCCGCTGCGGACATTCCAGACGCTCGGCTTCGGTTCACCGGTGGCGTTCGACGTCACCAGCAGGCGCGCGTCGCCGGGGAGGGGGGACCAGGGACGGAGGTCCAGGGCCATCATCTGGAAGTAACCGGGCGCGGCGGCGAACTCGTCGCCGTCGGACAGTTGGGCCACGCGCTCGCCCGTGCGGGCGTCCACCACGGTGGCCTGCCAGTGGCGGTTGTTGGCCGGTTCGCTGGTGCAGAACGCCAGCAGCGTTTCGTCGGCGGAGAGGCGCGGCAGATAGGCTTCGTTGGCGTGTTCATAGAGGACGCGGCGGCCGCTCTGGTCCAGGCGGTAGATGCGGTAGCTGCCTTGACCCGAACCGGCGAAGTATAGCGTCCCATCGCGCCCTACCTGGAGGCCGTAGAAGTACATGGGCGGCAGGTCCGGCGCGACCGGCTCGGCTTCGCCGCCCGCCCAGGCCACGCGCATCAGGTGGCCGACCTCGCTGTCGTGCTGGTCCTGGACGTAGTAGACCGTCTCACCGTCGGGCGACAGCCACGTATAGCCGATCTTGGCGGCGGGCGGCAAGGGGCGAGCCTCCTGGCCGACTTCCCACGTCGTCATGCGCGCCTGCGCGGCGTCGCGCGCGAAAACGAGCAGGCGGTCGGGGCAGTCAGCGGCCCACGCCACCGGCATCTGGACAGGGGCGCGCATCGCGGCCCGCCAATCGAAGCTTTCGGTTCCCATACGGCCTGCCTCCTCTCATGACCTCACCCCCAGCCCCTCCCCTGGTAGGGGAGGGGAGAGGGGAGGGGTCTAGCGTCCAGACCTCACATTCGGAACACGCCATACTGCGTTGGCTCGATGGGGGCGTTGAGGCAGGCGGAGAGCGCCAGGGCCAGCACGCGCCGCGTGTCGGGCGGGTCGAGGATGCCATCGTCCCACAGCCGGGCGGTCGAGTAGTAGGGGCTGCCCTCGTGTTCGTACTTTTCGAGGATCGGCTCCTTAAAGCGCGTCTGCTCCTCGGCGCTCATCAGCGGGTGGCCGGTGCGGGCGAGTTGGTCCTGCTTGACGGTCAGCAAAACGTTGGCCGCCTGCTCGCCACCCATGACGCTGATGCGGCTGTTGGGCCACATCCACAGGAAGCGCGGGCCGTAGGCGCGGCCGCACATGCCGTAGTTGCCGGCGCCAAACGAGCCGCCGATGATGACGGTGAGCTTGGGGACGCGGGCGTTGGCGACGGCGTGGACCATCTTCGCGCCGTCCTTGGCGATGCCGCCCGCCTCGTACTCGCGGCCCACCATAAAGCCCGTGATGTTCTGGAGGAACAGCAGCGGGATACCCCGCGCCGTGCAGAGTTCGATGAAGTGCGCGCCCTTGAGGGCCGACTCGCTGAACAGGACGCCGTTGTTCGCCAGGATGCCGACCGGGTAGCCGTGAATCCGCGCGAAGCCGCACACGAGCGTGTCGCCGTAGAGGGGCTTGAACTCGCGCATGCGGCTGCCATCCACCAGGCGGGCAATGACCTCGCGGGCGTCATACGCTTCGCGGAAGGTGCGCGGCAGGACGCCGTAGAGTTCCTGCGGGTCGTAGAGCGGTTCTTCAGGGGGCGCGATGTCCAGCGTCACCCGCTTGCGGATGTTGAGCGAGGCGACGATGTCGCGGGCCAGTTGCAGGCCGTGGTCGTCGTTGAGGGCCAGGTGGTCGGCCACGCCCGACTCGCGGGTGTGGACATCCGCCCCGCCCAGTTCCTCCGCGCTGACGTCCTCGCCCGTCGCGGCCTTAACCAGTGGCGGCCCGCCCAGGAAGATGGTCCCTGTGCCGCGCACAATAATCGTCTCGTCGCTCATGGCCGGCACATACGCGCCGCCCGCCGTGCAATGCGCCATCAGCTACTCGAGATCC
>CAZFUK010000914.1:0-2025 GCA_964522005.1 uncultured Anaerolineales bacterium
GACCGCGTTGCCGCCAGCGGGCAGCACCGGCCCGCTCCAGGTGAAGACGAACTTGGCGTCGGCGGGCGACAGGTTGACGCAGCCGTGGCTGCGCACCGCGCCGAACTGGTCATGCCAGTAGGCGCCGTGGATGGCGAAGCCCTGGTAGAAGTACATGGACCACGGCACTTCGTCCAGCGTGTAGGGGTCCTTGTCCTCGGTACCGCCGGCCATAGTGTGGCTGATGACCTTGCGGTAGATGCGGAAGAGGCCCGTCGCCGTGGGCGTCGTGCCCTTGCCGGTTGAGGTCAGGGTTGCAAACACAGGCTGATTGCCCTCGTAGGCGACCAGGGTCTGCTGCGTCAGGTTGACATCAATCCACTTCTCGGCCGCGCCGATGTTAGCGGGGCGAGCCATCCGCTTGACCAGGCGCACGAAGCGCGGGTTCACCCACTGGCCCTCGCCGATGCGCCACCAGCCGTTGTCCATGCCCAGGATACCGACCGGCGTGTAGCGGGCCAGGTAGCCCAGGTCGTTGGCGTTGTCCGTCGGCTGGTTGTGGACGTGGGTCGCGTCCTGGAGGATGAAACCCAGGTCGCCCTGCTCGTCGCCCTGGAACTGATAGCCCTGGAACTGCGTCAGCGGGAAGAAGCGCACATCGCCCGCGCTGACCCAGGTGCCCTGCGAGGTGAGATACCAGGTCTGGCCGTTGGCGACCTGGCTGCCCCGAATGCTCAGCCATGTGTCCCAGTCGTCGAGATAGCGCACGGGCGTGCCGCCCGGCCCACTGTAGGTATAGGTCTTGCGCACCACGCGCGCCCACTGGGTAAACACGGCGGGCACGTTGACGCCGTTGTCGGCCGGGCCATTAGCCGGCGGGGCTGAGGGCGAGTCGGCCCAGGTCAACGGCGCGGCCACCAGCAGCGTCATCAGGGCTAACACCACAACTACCGCTTTCCGATACATACGTCCCTCCTCCATCATCACTTTGTTTTAAACCCTACAATGCAAGGATAGTGCCATTATTGCACCGCTGTTACCCTCGTGTGTCAAAGACGCCGAACCCCCCCCGAAAGTTCGGGTTGCGCCCAACTTTCCCTCAATTTGAATAATTCACCCTTTCTTCACATGACAGAGCGTATCGCCCAGGCGTCAATTAGCGTTGCATAGGGTGACAACACTCAATCATCCTGGCTAACCATCATACTCCATCCATGACCACTCACGCCCATCCTCTCACCCCTCACTTCGACGCCCTCTGGTGGCTGCGTCAACTCCTGGCCGTCCTCCTGGCGCTGGCAATCATTGGCGGCGCGACCTGGCTCGCGCTCTCGCCCTCCACGGTCACCGAGGTGCAGGGGACGGTCGCGCATAAGTGGGTGGAGGCGGGGCAGGGCAAGGCGACGGTGTACTGGGTCGAGATTACCGGCGGCGGGCGGCGCCTACGCTGCTCGCTGGCGGAGTATCAGACTCAGTTGGTCGCCGAGTGGGATGGCTTGGCGGAGGGACAGGCGGCCACGATGACGTGTTATGGGGCAAGCGCGGTTCAGCTCGGCGCGCCCCGCTAGACATTCTCGCCCACCGGGGCCAGGAATCCAATCCGATCGTCAGGGGTAGCCGGGGGGCTGCCCCTGACGATTTTTAGGTCGCTTGCTTGTATGCACTTCTGTTTTTATACGTGATTGACAACCGCGCGAGTTTCTGGTATAATCTTTGCTACTAGCCCACAGAGTCGGGAGGACTCGGTTAGTCAGCCTTCAGAACCTTAGCACCCGGGGGGGACGAATCATGAGCGAGACGATTGCAGCTAATCTACGCCGGCTCATGCAGCAACGCAGCTGGCAACAACGCGACCTGGCGGACGCGGCCGGCCTCAGCGAGGCCTCGGTGTGCCGTATTCTGTCGGGCCGCCAGGATAACCCCACCATCCACACCCTGGAGGCCCTGGCGCACGCCCTCAATGTGCGCATCATGGACTTGCTGGGCGAACCAGGGGCGAATGGAGACGGCCACAGCGACCTCGAGGCCCAGCTTCTGGCGCTGTGC
>CAZFUK010000915.1:0-2021 GCA_964522005.1 uncultured Anaerolineales bacterium
CGCCCGCGCCGACGGTGACGCCGCCCTCGGCCAGCGCGACGCCACGTCCACCGACGGCAACGACCGCTCCGGCGCCGCCGCCCGCCCCGCCGACCCCTACGACCGCCCCACCGGGGGCGCCGGCCTCCCCCACCTCTAATGCCTCGGTGGGTAAGACGGTCACCGTCCAGGTGGGCCGCGAGGTGGCGCTGCGCATCGGCGAGACGGCCGCCGTGGAGGGCGAGGGCGTGACGGTGGTGTTCGCGCGGGTGGTCGAGGACTCGCGCTGCCCCGTCGGAGTGCAGTGCGTGCGGGCCGGGCGCGTGGTCGTGGCGGTGCGGGTGGGCCGGGCGGGCCAGGCGGGCGAGGAAGTCACCCTGGCGAGCGACCCAAAGGACGCCTCGGCCAAGACGGTCAATGGGCATACGGTCGCCCTGCGGGGCGTTCAGCCGCCCAAGACAGTCTCCGGCCCCGCCCCAGACGAGTATGTGATTACACTGGCGGTGACAAAATAGACCTGACAGGTTTTGAAAACCTGTCAGGTCTGGCCCCTGTTCTAAACCTTGCGAAGGTTGTCAACTTTCGGGAGGTTGGTTTGAGAGAGGCTTAGCGCGGGCGGACCGTGCGGTTGTAGGTCTCGATGTCCTTGGTCACGGCCTGGGACGCCTGGTCGAGCATGGCCTTCGGCTCGATCTTGCCGAGCGCCACGTCCTCCATGCCCTTCTCCACCGTCTGGCGGGCGGTGGGGAACACGCCCAGCAGCGCGCCAGCGGTGTAGTTGGTGATGGGCGACTTCTGGAGCTGCTCACGCGCCGTCTCGAACTGCGGGTACTTGGTGCGCCACTCCTTGTCCTCAGGCCGCTCGTAGCCGGACTTGCGAACCGGGTAGTAGCCGGTGTTGATGTGCCAGAAGGCCTGCTGCTCGGCGCTGGAGACGAACTTCACAAACTCCCACGCGCCCTTCTGCTCCTCCTGGGGGCGGTCCTTCAGAATCCAGACCGACGCGCCACCGATGATGGTGCCAGACTTGTTGTAGTCGTCTTCCTTCTGGCGCGGCAGCCAGCCCGTGCCAGCCTTGAAGACGTTCTTGCCCTCGGTGTTGTTGACCACGGCGCGCAGGCGGGCGGTCGACTCGATGAACATGGCGGCCTTCTGCTGCTCAAACGCCGCTTGCGCCGCGTCCGAGCCACCCGCCGCGTTGCGGCCGGCGTTGCAGGCGGTCTTGTCGTCAATCATCTGCTTCATCCACTTGACCAGTTCCGTGGAGTAGTCAGTGTTAAAGGTCGCCTTGGTGGCGGGCTGGACGCGGCCGTTCTCGTTGTCGGCGTAGTACTGGCTGCCCACGGCCTGCCACTGCTCGAAGAACCAGCCGTACCAGATCATGGCGATGCCGCACTCAAAGCCGCCCTTGTCCTTGAGCGCCTTGGAGTACTCGGCCACCTCGGCCCAGGTGCGCGGCGGCTTGTTCGGGTCCAGGCCCGCCTTCTGGAAGCCGTCCTTGTTGTAGTACAGGATGGGCGCGGACGAGTTGAACGGCATCGAGTAGAGCTTCTTGTTGACGCTGTAGTAGTTCATGATGCCCGGCTCGAAGTCGGACACGTCGAACTTGTCGGCGTCAATGAAGTTCTGCATGGGCGTAACCACGTCCAGGTCAATCATCAGGCGGGTGCCGATGTCGTAGACCTGCATAATGCTGGGCACGTCCTTGGTCGCCAGGCCGGCGCGCAGCTTCGCCAGCGAGTTGTCGTAGTTGCCCTGGTAGGTCGCCTCGACGGCGTACTTGTCCTGCGAGGCGTTGAAGGCGTCCACCATCTTCTGGACCGCCTCACCGTTGGTGCCGCCCATGGCGTGCCAGAAGGTGATCTTGGTCTGGCCCGGCTTCAGTTGGACGGACTTGGTGACGCCGGTGGGCAGCGCGGTCGGCGCGGGCAGCGTCGCCGCTCCGCCCCCGCTCGGCGCGGCCGTCGCCGCTGGAGCGGTGGTCGCCGCGGGCTTGGGAGCCTCGGTGGCCTTTGGGGCAGCCGGGGCCGTCGTCGGCTGGG
>CAZFUK010000916.1:0-2008 GCA_964522005.1 uncultured Anaerolineales bacterium
TGCCCGACATCCTCGCCAACGCGGGCGGCGTCACCGTCTCCTACTTCGAGTGGGTCCAGGACCTGGGATTTTTCTTCTGGAGTGAGGAAGAGGTCAACGACCGCCTGCGCGCCGTGATGATTCGCAGCTTCAACGACGTGCTGAAGATCGCCCAGGAGAAGAGTACCGACATGCGGACGGCGGCGCTGATTCTGGCCGTGCAGCGGGTGGCGAAGGCGCTGGAGATCCGTGGTATCTATCCGTAACAGAGGCCGTAACCGGGGCGGTCACGCCGTCCAACGGCTCCGCATCGCCTGCTATCTCGTCACGGCGCTCGGGCTGCTGGCGCTGGCCGCCTGCCAGCCGCCGACGGTCGTCGTCCCGACGCCCGCGCCCACGGCTCGGCCCGCCGCGTCCAGCACCCCGGCGCCGGTCGCCGTCGTCAACCCGACGCCGACGACGGCGCCGGCCGCGCCATCGCCCGTCGTCACCCGCGCCGCCCTCCCACCCACTCAGCCGGCCTCCACCAATCCGCCACCCACCCAAGCGCCACCCACCGCCTTACCGCCCACCAGTCTTCCACCTACCGCCATTCCACCCACCCCGACTCCCTCCCTGCCCTTCGGGCTGGAGCAGGCCCACCTCCTCGCGCCCACCCTCGGCACGGCTAACAAGTTCGGTCGGCTGAGGATGCCCGCCGACCCGACGACGTTCACCGCCGACAACACCGTCCGCACCGACCCCGGCGCGTTCCGAGGCTCGCGGGAGTTGGTAGACCAGGCGCTGGAGCAGGGGCTGGTAGCGTTTGTGCTGGAGATTGACCCGACGGACAGCCCGGCGGTGGTCGCCCGGCGCGCCCAGAGCCTGGCGACGATGCACCCCACGGCCCGGCCCTGGCTCATCATCATCGGCAACGAGTTGAACCTGTGGCGGATGCAGGACTACCCGATTGAGACGTACTACGCCCAGTTGCGCGCCGCCTACGACGCCGTCAAGGCCGTCGCGCCCACCGTCAACATCTCGACCGACGGACAGAACTACTGGGAGGGCGCGCCGTTCGAGCACCCCATGGCCGACCCTAACGCCAGCAACCGCGTGCGCGCCCTGCTGCGGGTCTTCGAGCGCGACCAGTGGACGCCCGACTACATCACGGTTCACATCTTCGATAGCGTCTGGGCGCCCGGCCAGCAGGAGGTCTACAGCCTGGTGGGCCGCACACGCTTCTACAACGACATCCTGGCGGGCTATCGGCTGCCGCGCCGGCCGGGCCTCTTCGTGGGGGAGTTTGGCCTGCCCGTGGCCGACCCCGTCCCCAGCGCCCAGGCGGGCAAGTACTGGCGCTTCTTCATCACCGAGCGCGAGCAGGCCGACCTGGCCTTCCAGGCGGCGGTGTGGAGTACGGCGACGGGAACGCCGCTGAACTACTTCGGCGGGGTGGACACGCCCCGCGAGGGGCTGCGGCGTAACGAGCGCGGCGAGATTGTCGAGGGCGTCTACGGGCTGGTGTCGCGCGACGACAACCGCCCGCGCCCGGCCTTCGCCGCCTACAGCCGCGCCCAGGAACTCCTGCGCGGGGCGACGGGGCAGATCGCGGCGGATGGGCTGGCCGGCGTCGGCGGAGCCTGCTTCCAGTTGGCCGAGGGCGGGCAGATGTGCGTCGCCCAGGCCACCACGGGGCGCGGCGGCCGTTTCGCCACCAACCCGCTGCCCAGCGGCGTCCGCTTCCGCGTCGAGGACGTGCTCGGCAACCCCATCGGCAACGCCGCGCGCCAGGGCGGCGACGGTCGAATCACGCTGGACCTGCCCCCCGCCCCCGCCCAGAAGACCGGCGGGCCGGTGCGCGTTTTGTTTATTGAGGGGTAGACTATGACATCCCGAACGAAGTGAGGGATCTGCTCTGCGAGTGTTATCGGAGCAGATGCCTCACTTCGTTCGGCATGACAGACTACTATAGGCTCTTATTGCTAATGAGTTGTTAATTCGAATAGACCAACGCAGCGATACCGTGACCCACCCGACGCCGGCCAGG
>CAZFUK010000917.1:0-1999 GCA_964522005.1 uncultured Anaerolineales bacterium
CTCGCGCCCGCCATGGCGACGATTTCGCCATCAATATACTCGCTCTTGGTGGACGCCGCGCGGTCCAAGGCCAGGTACTCTTCAGGGGACACCTGTACTTTAGGTAAGGCTGCCATCGCTGTTCTCCTGACCCGTCAAGTCCTCAATCGAAAAGATGATGTAGTCCAGCGTAATTGGTTTAGCATGGCGTTTCCTCTCCAGGATACGCGGGTTATTTTCCAGAATCATATCTGTTAATGCGCTAAACAACTCCATGCGCTCCTGAAGGCTGAGGGATTGAAACCATCGCGCTTTCGCCTCGTCAGATTCGTCATCCCGATTATAAGAAATCGAATACGTCATGGATGGGTCTCCTATCTAAGCCGATAAGCGGCCCGCCCTACGCCACCCTGCTGAGTGAACGTAGGGCGGGGAGAAAGGCTTACCGTCGCTTGCCCTTACCGTCGCGGCCCTGGCGGGGCGGTGCGCCCTTGGGTCCTGACCCGACAGGCGCGGCCTGGGGGCGGGCGGCGGGCGCCGCGGCGACCGGTTGAGGGCTGGCCTTCTGGACGCGCTGCTGCATAAGCGCCACCAGTTCGGCCTCGCGGCCCATGTGGCAGTTCTTGAACTTCTTGCCGCTGCCGCAGGGACACGGGTCGTTGCGGCCCAACTCCGCCGCGCTGCCCATCGCCGCCCGCTTTTGGACGGGCGTCGGCTGCGACGACTGGACCTGGCCGCCCGCGCCCTGGAGCCGCGTGGCGCGCGGCATGACCGACCGACGCTGCGGCGGGGCGCTCGACTCGGGCACGACGTGCAGGATGAGGCGGCTGACGTCCTCCTGGATCATCTCAGTCAACTGGCCGAACATCTGGAAGCCCTCGCGCTTGAAGGTCACCAGGGGGTCCTGCTGGCCGTAGGCGCGCAGGCTGATGCCCGTGCGCAGTTCATCCAGGGCGGTCAGGTGGTGGATCCAGCGGTTGTCAACGGTGCGCAGCAGGACGGCGCGCTCGATCTCGCGCATCGTCTCCGACCCAAACTCCTGCTCGCGCTGGTCGTACACGTCCTCAGCCAACTGAATCAGGTGCTCTTCCAGGTCGTCGGCCCGCATGTCCTGCCAGGTGTGGCCGTCCTCCGTCTGGGGCAGCGGGATGATGCGCTGGATGTCGCGGTGCAGCCCGGCCAGGTCCCACTCGGCGCGCTCACCCTGGGTGTACTGCTCGACCAGTGCGCTGATTTCCTTCTCCAGCATGCCCATAATCGTGGCGCGCAGCGTGGACTTGCTCATGGCGTCGGTACGCTGCTGGTAGATGAAGGCGCGCTGCTGGTTGATGACGTCGTCGTACTGGAGCAGGTGCTTGCGCAGGTCGAAGTTGTAGCCCTCGACCTTGACCTGGGAGTTCTCGATGGAGCGCGTCACCAGGTTGTGCTCAATCGGGATGTCGTCCTCCAGGCCGAAGCGGTCCATGATGCCCGCCACGTTCTGCCCGCCGAAGCGCACCATCAACTCGTCGTCCAGGGCGACGTAGAAGCGCGACGAGCCGGGGTCACCCTGGCGGCCCGCGCGGCCACGCAACTGGTTGTCAATGCGCCGCGCCTCGTGGCGCTCCGTGCCGATGATGTGCAGGCCGCCCAGGGCGATGACCTTCTCGCGTTCGACCTCGGTCTCCCGCTTGGCCTCGGCTAGCGCCTGCTCCCACACGCCCGGCTCCAGCGCGGTCAGGTCTAGCCCCTGCTGGCGCAGCCGTTCGCGGGCGATGCCTTCCGGGTTGCCGCCCAGCAGGATGTCCACACCACGGCCGGCCATGTTGGGGGCGCTGGTCACCGAGCGAAGGCGACCGGCCTGGGCGATGATGCCCGCTTCCTTCTCGTGCAGCTTGGCGTTCAGCACCTCGTGGGGAACGCCACGGCGGCGGAGCATGTCGGCCAGCATCTCGGAGCGTTCGACCGAGGTCGTACCGACCAGGACCGGGCGCCCCTTGCGGTACATCTCCTCGATTTCCTTGACTACCGCCCCGAACTT
>CAZFUK010000918.1:0-1998 GCA_964522005.1 uncultured Anaerolineales bacterium
AGAAGATCGAGGCCTACGCCCGCCACGGCGAGCCGCTGGCGACCAACCCGGCCACGGCCTCCCTCTACATCATCAACCCGCTCAGCGGCGGTAGCATACTGCGCTGGTTTAGCACCCACCCGCCGACCGAGGAACGGGTAGCCCGGTTGTCCGCCCTGGCCGAGCGCCAACCCGCCGCCAATGCCCTAGCCATCTAATTCCCAGGCGAACAGGGGCGTTCGTCCCGCCCCCGGGCCGAGCCCCCTGTCCGCTCCACCCGCAAGGAGACCCGCATGGTAGACTTGAACTTGCTCGCGCCGAGTTGGTGGGCTGCCCGCCCGGCCGATGCGCTGGACGGCGTCCAGTTGGAGGAAGTCCACTGGCTGGACCACGACCTGGACCTGGATCGCGGCCTGTTTGCCGAGTTGCCCCACGACTCGGTCACGCTGGCGGTCAGCCTCAAGGCCATGACCGGCGGCTACCGTATCCTGCGCTACCTGGCGCGCCACCCCCAACTCGCCCTGACCCCCTCCGACCTGGCCTACCTCAGCGGCGGGCACGAGACGGCCGTCCGCGATGTGTTGCGCCTGCTGGCCCGCGAAGGTGTGGTGGATACGGTCCGCAACGGCCAGCACGTGTTCTACCGCCTGACGAGTAACCCGCTCGCCATCGTGCGCGTCACCGACGTGTGCGCCTGGCACGACCGCTGGCAGGCCCGTATCGGCCGTCTCCAGCGTGCCCTCGGGCTGCGGGAGGGCGCGTGAAAGCCAGTGACCTGATGACGCGCAACGTCATCACCCTCCGCCCCGACACCACGGTGGAACACATCGCCCGGCTGCTCACGACCAACCGCGTGGCCTCGGCGCCCGTGGTGGACGACGCCGGCCACGTGGTCGGCATTGTCAGCGAGCATGACCTGTTCCTGAAGGAAAAGGGCATCCCCTTCTCGGCGGTGCGGCTGCCCACCAAGTTCAAGGAGTGGGTAGACCCCCGGCACCTGATGCAAATCTACGAAGACGCCCGCCACCATACCGCCGCCGATATCATGACCCACGAGGTCATCTGCGTAGACGTAGATGACCAGGTCGGCCACGTCGCCTGGCTGATGATGCAGTGGGGCATCGAGCGTGTGCCCGTGGTGGAGCATGACCGCCTGGTGGGGATTATCGCCCGCTCCGACCTCATCGCGCTCCTGGCGCGCACCGTGCGTGAGGACGAACTTGACGACATGCTACTGGAGAAGGTATAAGTAGCCCTGCAACGCTGTTCGCCCCGACGACCCAGCGCCCTCTCCCGAAGGCCCCGCCGCTTTCGGGAGAGCGGCCTGTAGAGAGAGCGGTGTCATGAGTACGCGTACCCAACCTGACGCGGGCCTGGCCCCTGAGCCAGTCCCCGCGCCGCCGATGGCGCCTGCCACGCCGGCTAAACAGGCCGAAGCCTGGTTCGAGGGTGTGCTATGGGCCAGCCGCCTGATGGTGCTGGTCGCCGTCATCGCCAGCCTGATTCTGGCCTTCGGCGCCTTTTACATCGCCACCGTGGATGTCGTCTACCTGCTGGGGACGCTGCCCGCCTACGCCAGCCCCGGCCTGAGCGAGGAGGCCCGCCTCGCCATCCGCGCTGAGGGCATCCAGAACATCGTCAAGGCGGTGGATGGCTACCTCATCGGCGCGATTATGATTATCTTCGGCCTGGGACTGTACGAGTTGTTTATCAGCAAGATTGATATCGTCGAGAAGTCGGAGTTGGGGGCGCGGCTGCTGCGCATCCACAACATTGACGAACTCAAGAACCGCCTGGCGAAGATCATCCTGCTCGTCCTGGTGGTCAAGTTCTTCCAGCAGGCCCTGGACACCAAGTATGGTTCGCCGCTGGACCTGCTCTACCTGGCGTTGGGCACGCTGCTCGTCGGCGCGGCCCTCTACGTCAGCAACCTCAAAGGGCCGAAGAGTTGAGAATTGGCTATCGCCCAAATGTCACCCTGAGCGAATCGAAGGGTCTCACCTTACGAGAAGGGAGACC
>CAZFUK010000919.1:0-1997 GCA_964522005.1 uncultured Anaerolineales bacterium
GCGTGCGCGTGTCGGTCGGCTCTGGCGTCGGCGGGGCGTCTCCCGCTACCAGGCCAAAGACCTGGACGCGGCCATTGGGTAACTGCTCGATGGTATAGAGTTCGCCGTTGGGCGCGAGGGTAAACGTCTCCCCCAGGCCATAGAGGGCGTCAAACGTGCCGGGGGCGGCGCCGATGCCGCCCGGCACGATACGCGCGACCGGCAGCGCAGTCGTTGGGTCGAGCCTCTAGACCGTGGCGGAGGACTCGTCGCCGACAAACACGTAGCCGTCGGCGTCCACCTCGATGTGGGCTAAATGGGACAGGCGGCGCGGGTCGGCCAGGGAGTAAATCTGCCACGTCGCCAGGTACTGGTTCGGCTCGGCCAGGGTGTAGACGACAATCTGGTCGGCCTCGGTCAGCACATAGAGGTGGTCGCGCGGCGTGTCCACGGCCACGTCGTGGGCTTGCAGGAAGTGGGCGGGGTCGCGCAGGGTCTGGACGCGCTGGCCCTGACTGTTGAGCTTCGCCACGCGCTGCAACTGGTAGTCGGCCACCCAGATGTTGCCAGCCGGGTCGAGGTCGAAACCGGCGACGCCTCGGAAGTGCAAGGCGGGGTCGTTGACGGGTAGCAGGGCGCAGCCGGGGCTGCCCTCGTAGGTCGCCAGGACCGTGCCGGTGGGCGAGAGGCGGAACAGTCGGCAGCCTTGGGAGACCAGGATGTTACCCTGCCGGTCGAACTGGAAGTGGCCCGTTCCGCGCACCGGGTAGCTGAGTTGATAGGTGAACTGGCTCACAAAGTCGCCCATGGGCGTGAACTGCTGGAAGCGGCCATCGTTGGCGTCGTAGACCCACACGTGGCCGGACGGCGCCCAGGCCAGGGTGAAGGGCTGGACCATCTGGCCGTGGAAGCGGCCTTCCTCGCTGCCCCAGCTTGGCTCTACCTGAGCGCCCAGCGTCGTCAGCCGGGTGATGCGCTGACGGCTCATGTTGATATACGTTGCCTCGCGCTGAGCCTGAATATTCCCATCGGACACGTAGATCAGTCCGTCGGGGCCGAGGGCGATGCCCCTTGGTTCCCAGAGGCCGCCATAGCGCTCGACACTGCCATCCACGGCCCAGCGTTTGAGCAGCCAGTACTCCACGCCGCGCTGTGGGTCGGAACTGAAGCCTGTAGCGTAGACGTTGCCGCGCTCGTCAGCCTCCAGGTCGTTCAAGTAGTAGCGCATGAACTCGGTCCAGGCGGCGAGCAGCACGCCGTCGGCGCTGAATTTGCGGACGACGCGATCCTGGCCGAAGGTGTACAGCACGTCGGCCTCGCCCTCCCGCTTGACCTTCAGCCCCTTCACCGGCTGGTCCGTCTCGACGACGAAAGAGCGTTTCTGCCCATCGGGCGACAGCTTCTGCACGCCGGCTGCCTCGGCCACGTAAATCGAGCCGTCGCCCCCAATGCCAATTCCGTACGGTCGGTCAAAGCCATACCACGACGGCAGAGCGGAGCCGTCAGCGGCGAAGCGTATCACGCGGCCGTCGCCCTCGTCGGTGATATAGACAATCCCCTGGCCGTCCACGGCGAGCCGGGCAGGGCGGTAGAGTTCGCCGTCCGCCTCACCTAGCCAGCCCATCTGGCGCACGGCCTGGCCCTCGCGGTTGAGGACCTGGACACGGTGGTTGACCTGGTCAACGACGTACAACTGGCCCACCGTGTCGAAGGCCAGCCCCCCAATCTGGTCGAAGACACCCAGCGGCGGCTGGTGGGCCGGGCGGTTGCCCCACTGGCGGATAAACTCGTAGTGGGCAGGGAGGGGCGTGGGGGCCTGGGCGTGGCTGGGAGGGGCGTCCAGGTAGGCGGCAGCCAGGCCGAGGCCGAGCAGCAGGCTCAACGCCACGGCGAAGCCGAGGGTTCGCAGGAGACGCATGGAAGGGTTCCTTCTAGGGGTAACGAAAATCCACCACTGGCTCTTGACTGTCATGCTGAGCGAAGCGAAGATACGGTATTGGAAGTCAAGGGGCATGAGG
>CAZFUK010000920.1:0-1984 GCA_964522005.1 uncultured Anaerolineales bacterium
ATCATGAGAGCGCTCCCATATGTCGCGGCGCCCCTGGGCATGCGCATCCGGAGCAGCCATGCTTGACAAGGCTAGAGACCGATAGACGCCACGGCGCGCCCTCTATTTGGTCACATAATGCGCCTAACTCGTGTTTACACTCTGCTCAATCCTTGACTAGTCATAGTTTAGGCGGTGATTGAGGGGCAGGGGAGCGCTATGGAAGGCGCCTGCTTTTGGTAGGTTGTGGGAGCGCTCCCATGAAGATAGGGCAGAAAGACGTGCGCTTCATGGCTCTGACGCTGGAAGAACTCGCCAAACAAGCCGGGGTCTCCCGCTCGACCGTCTCGCGGGTCATCAACAATCACCCGAATGTTGACCCTGATACCCGCGCGAAGGTGCTTGCCATCGCCGAGAAGCTCAACTACCAGCCCAACCTGGCGGCGCGGGGGCTGGCCGCCGGCCGCACCCGTGTCCTCGGCCTGGTCATCCCGATGGGCGTCGCCGCTCTGTTCTCCGACCCCTACTTCCCCATCCTCATCCAGGGCATCGCCTCCGCCTGCAACGCCCACGACCACTCGGTCATGCTCTGGCTGGCGGAGCCGGAGTATGAGCGCCGCACCATCCACCAGATTTTGCAGAGCGGCCTGATTGACGGCGTCATCGTGTCGTCCATGCTGGGCAACGACCCCCTGGTCAAGGCTTTGGCCGAGCACAAGAAGCCCTTTGTCCTGGTGGGCCGCCATCCCACCGACACCCGTGTCAGCTACGTGGATGTGGACAACCTGGATGCCGTGCGGGAGGCGGTGGCCTTCATGCTGCGGCTGGGCTACCAGCGTATCGCCACCATTACGGGACCCCAGGACATGACCGTCGGCGTGGACCGACTGGAAGGCTACCGGGCGGCGCTACGCGGACGAGGTATCCTGCCCGACCCCAGGCTCATCGCCCAGGCCGACTTTACCGAACAGGGCGGCTACACCGCGATGCAGCGTCTGCTCCCCCTCGAACCGGACGCGGTCTTCGCCGCCAGCGACACCATGGCGATGGGGGCGATTCGTGCCCTCCGCGAGACGGGCAAGCGTGTGCCCGAAGACATCGGCCTCATTGGCTTTGACGACCTGCCCTCGGCCGCCCGCCATGACCCGCCGCTCACCACGGTCCGCCAGCCGGTGACCCGGCTCGGCGCGACCGCCGTCGAAATGCTGATTGACCTGATACAGGAACCCGACCCTCGGCCCCGCCGCGTCGTTCTGCCCACCGAGCTGGTGATTCGCGGCTCGTGCCGGCCCGCGTTCTAACCGCTTCAGTGCAAGGAGGTGGCCCCTGACCCAGACGACCGTGCCCGCGCTGTCCTCGTTGACCACTCTTGACCACCCTCACTAAGGAGGAGAGAAGGAGACTCTCACCATGCGTAAATCCCTGTTACTCGTCTGTGCGATAGTGCTGATCGCGACCATTCTGGCGGCGTGCAGCAGCGCCGCCGCCCCCGCGCCGGCCGCCCCCACGGCCGCGCCCGTGGCCCAGAAACAGGCCGAGGCCCCCAAGCCGACCGACGCCCCCAAGCCGACCGAGGCGCCTAAGGCGGCTGCCACCGCCGCCCCGGCCGCCAAAGCGACGGATACACCGGCGGCCAAGACGGAGCCGACCAAGGCGCCCGTCCCGCCCACCAACACCCCGCCGCCCACCGTCATCTTCGGTGACGCCCCCATCGCCGGCCGCACCCGCGTGGTCTGGTACGTCGGTCTGGGCGCGGGTGGCGACAAGGACGTGATTCCGAAGGAGCAGGCCTGGGTCGAGAAGTTCAACAAGTCCCAGGACAAGATTCAGCTCGTCCTCCAGGTTGTCCACAACCCGGAGTCCTATGACACCCTCAAGGCTATGATTGCCGCCGGCAACACGCCCGACATCGTTGGCCCCGTCGGCAAGGCCGGCCGCGCCAGCTTCACGGGCGCCTGGCTCGACATCGCCCCGCTGGCCCAGAAGGCCGGCTTCAAGCTCGACG
>CAZFUK010000921.1:0-1981 GCA_964522005.1 uncultured Anaerolineales bacterium
GCTGGTCGTGATGCGCCACGCCATGCGCAACGCGCTGATTCCCATTATCACGATTATTGGGTTGCAGACCGGCAGCCTGCTCTCAGGCGCGGTGCTGACGGAGACCGTGTTCGCCCTGCCCGGTATGGGAACGCAGATCGTGTCGGCCATCCTGGCGCGCGACTACCCGGTCGTGCAGGGGTTCACCGTGGCGGTCGCGGTGATCTTCGCGCTGGTCAATATCATCGTGGACCTATCCTACGCCTATGTCGACCCCTCTATCCAAATCAAGTAAGCTGCGCGTGCCCGCCGTGGCGCCTAAGCTCGAAGCGCGCGTCCAGCACCGCTCCCCCACGCTCGAGGCGCTGCGTCGGCTGCGGCGTCATCGGTCGGCCCAGGTCGGCTTCGTCCTGCTCCTTATTCTCGTCCTGACCGCGCTCTTCGCGCCCGTCATCGCCCCCTACGACCCGCTCCAGGTGCTGCGCGGCGTGACGCGGCGCGCCGCCCCCTGCATCCACCTGCTCGGCTGCGCGGCCGACCAGCCGCAGCACATCCTCGGCATAGACGGCAATAGCCGCGACCTGTTCTCGCGCATCGTCTACGGCTCGCGGCTCTCGCTCCAGATCGGCTTCGCCACCACGACGTTCGCCATCCTGCTCGGCACGCTGCTCGGCGCGCTCGCCGGCTTCGGCGGCGGCATCGTTGACAACAGCATCATGCGCGTGATGGACGTCCTCCTGGCGTTCCCCAGCCTGCTGCTCGCCATCGCCATCGTCAGCGTGCTCGGCCCCGGCCTGATCAACGCCCTGTTAGCCATCAGCATCGTGTCCATTCCGGTCTACGCCCGCATCTCACGCGCCAGCGTGCTGGCGGTCAAAGACCAGGAGTACGTCAACGCCGCCCGCCTCGTCGGCGCCGGGCCGACGCGCCTGCTGTTCACCCACATTCTGCCCAACTCGCTCACGCCTATCATCGTCCAGGGCACGCTGGGCATCGCCAGCGCCATCCTCGAAGCGGCGGCCCTGTCATTCCTCGGCCTCGGCGCCGAAGTGCCCAAGCCCGAGTGGGGCCTGATGCTGGGCGAGGAGCGCAACAGCGTCTTCAACGCCCCCCACCTCGTCTTCTTCCCCGGCCTCGCCATCATGCTCACCGTGCTGTCGTTCAACCTCCTCGGCGACGGCCTCCGCGACGCCCTCGACCCCCGCCTCAGATTGTAGGCCACCCCGGATCCGCCAGGGGCGCCTGCCGCCCCTGAGAACCCGCTGGTCATGACCGCACCCATCGGCATCCAGCGCGACGACAGCGCCTCCGCCTGAGGTATCGTCCCACTCAGGCGGAGGCGCTGTCAGTGAACGGGGCCGCGCTGCCGGCTCCTTACCAGGCCGCCGCTTCCATCGCGCCGGGAATTTCAATCAGGGCGGGACGCTGGGCGGCGAGGGCCGTCCGCACGGCATCCTCGAGGGCGAGCGGCGTCTCGGCGCGCAGGCCCAACGCCCCAAACGCCTCGGCCAGCCGTGGGAAGTCAGGGTTGGTCAACTCGCCCGCGTAGGGCTGACCGTACAGGCGGCGCTGGTACGCCTCGATGGAGCGATAGCCCCCGTCGTTCGCCACGATCAAGACCACGGGGATGGTGTAGTGAACCGCCGTCGCCAACTCCTGGAGGGTGAACAGGGCGCCGCCGTCGCCGCAAATGGCGATGACGGTGCGGTCGGGCAGGGCGACCTTCGCGCCCAGGGCGGCCGGGAAGGCGAACCCCAGGGCGGCGTTGTGCCAGGGGAAGGGCGCGCTGCGCGGTTCATACACGGGCAGGTGGCTAATCTGCCAGCCGTTGACCGCCGCCGCGTCGCCGGTGATGATGGCGGAGCGCGGGGCAGCGGCGCGAATCGCCTGCATCATCCCCCAGCCGCGTCGGCCCTCGACCGAAGCCCGTCCCTCGGCGCGCCACGCGGCGATGCGCTGGACGAGTGGCTCGCGCCGCTCGGGCGCGGGTGGGACAGCGGCA
>CAZFUK010000922.1:0-1978 GCA_964522005.1 uncultured Anaerolineales bacterium
AGGTTTAAGACCCTCACCCCCAACCCCTCTCCCAGGGGGAGAGGGGGGCCAGATACGCGATGCCTACTTCGCCCGCTTGAAGTCCTCGCAGACCAGGACAATCTCCTCGACCAGCACCTGGTTCTGGCCGGCGTTGGGACCGGGCATCTTGACCGACTTCGGCCAGGCCCGCGTGATGTTGTACTCCAGCAGCGGCGTGCCATCGTAGTCGGCCATGATGATGGTGCCACTGGCGCGCGCCGTGTCCATCTTGCCGTCCTGCACCTCTTTGGACCACTTCCAGGCCGAGTCGTCCTCGGTCACGCCGCGCTTGAGCGTGATCTCCGGCGCCTTCATGGCGCCCGGCGCGGCGTAGTAGCCCGGCTTGCCGTCCTTCTCGGCGTACTTGTACTGGATGACCTCAAACTCGGCCGAGGCGACCGACACTTCGGTGAAGACGCCCTTCAGCTTCGATTTGAAGTCCACGATGAATCGGTTCGAACTCAGCGGTTCGTTGGGGCGGCCCTTAGGCATACGACTACCTCCTGTCTGACATTAGTGGGTGGACTCAGGCCGCGACGCCGTCGCGCTTCTGGCGGATCATAAAGACGACAAACTCGGCCGGCTTGACGGGGGCAATGCCGACCTCAATCAAGCAGTAGCCCTGGTCGCGCACCTTCTCGTCGTTGAGGTTCTCATCGCAGATGACATAGAAGGCTTCTTCGGGCGTCGCGCCGAACAGCGCGCCCTCGCGCCAGCGCAGCGTCAGGTAGTCGCTAACCTCGCGGCGAATGCCCGCCCAGAGCACGCGGTCGTTCGGCTCGAACACCGTCCACTGTGTGCCCTGGAGGATGGCCTCCTCGATGTTGCTGAACAGGCGGCGGACGTTGATGTACTTCCACTCAGCCTTGTTGAGCGTACGCGCGCCCCAGACCCGGATGCCCCGGTTGGGGAAGTCGCGGATGACGTTGACGTGGTTGTCGTTCAAGTCGCCCAACTCCGCCTGGGTCACCTGGTTGCGCAGGCCAATCGCGCCGAACACCTCTTCGTTGGCGGGCGCCTTGTGCACGCCGCGCGCCGTGTCGGTGCGCGAGTAGACCCCGGCCACCAGCGCGCTCGGCGGCTCATAGGTATCCTTGTCCGTCTGAATCCAGGGATAGTACATCGCCGCGAAGCCCGACTCGCCAAATCCCGCGCGCCAGTTCTTGACCTGGGTCATGTTCATGTCATACGGCGTGTCCAGGATGGCGAAGCGGTCCTTCATCTTCTCGCAGTGCGCGATCATCGTGGTCTGGACGCGCTTGACATCCTCCTCCGCGATGCGCCTCTCCCGGCGGAGGGTGATGATGTCGGGGCAAATGACAATCGTGACATCGTCCACCGCCTCGAGGCCCATGACCCCCGTGCGTTCACCCGCGTCGCCGACGAACAAGTCAACGAGATTGGCGGGTAGATCCACCTCGAGCGTCTTATCCTTGCCAGTCCCGTCCGCCTTGGCGGTCTCGTCCTTGACTGTCTTGAGCGTGACCATGTTCGGCGCCGGCACCATCTCCGCCCCGGTCCCCGCTACCGCCTCGGCGGTGAGAAGGTCAGCCAGGGCCGACGCCCTCAGCGCCGTCTTGAGGCTGCCCTTGCCGCTGCCCAGCGTCACGTTCTCCAACAGCGTTGGCTTGTCGTTGCCTACTGTAACCGATACGTTAAACGCATCCATGCGCGTAGGGTCGGACGGGGGGGTGACCTGGACAGTGATTGTGGTTTCCTGCTCTAGCGGCTTCGTGGTCAGGCGCAGCGTGTCCTGGTGCGTCGCGTTCTGCAGGACCGTGCTGTAGGTCAGCAGCCGCTGCTGCTGCTTCTCGGTCACCTTGACCGGAATGCCGACGACGTAGGCGCGTTGGCCGCCGTTCATGAAGAAGCCCCACATGGAGCGGTGCAGCGCGCCGCCGGGCACGGAGTAGTCGGCCAGTTTACCGAACTTGTCCGTAAACTGCTTCCAGCTCGT
>CAZFUK010000923.1:0-1978 GCA_964522005.1 uncultured Anaerolineales bacterium
CCTACCAAACTTGCGTCTCTTGCCTGTCCCGCATAGAATAAGGCCGCATACCACCCCTTCGGAGGCTCACATGAGCGCGGCCCAATACTGGTTCGACACGACGCCCGGCACCAACACCTTCGACATCGGTGAACACATCCGCCTGAGCTTCTGGCGCTACGGCCTGGGCACGGCCTGGTTCAAGGCGACGAGCGCCGTCCCGCCCTATACCGCCGAGGCCCGCTGGAATGACATGACGTTCCACTTCGAGTGGGTTCCCCAGCAGTACCTGATTCTGCGCCTGCCCCAGGCCGAGCAAGCGGTCGAGGACGCCTTCAGGCTCGTTCTGGGATTCAAGCCCGTCTTCCGCTACACCGACGGCAACGCGACGGTGATTGAGTGGCGGAAGGCAGACCGCGCCGCGCGCTGGAATGAACTGGTCGAGGCCGGCCAGCCCGATCTCGCGCTGGCGTAAGCCAGCCGGACATGATTGACAGGGTTTACAGGATCAAGAGGCCCTCTTCGACAAACCGTAAATCATGTAAATCATGTAAACCGCGTCTGGATAATGCCTGTATTATAGTGTAAAACCCGCAGCGTGCCCAAAACCAGGGCACGCTGCTGTCAACCCCGTGAGGAACAGACAATGGCCCAGTGGAATCGAGCCGGGCTGAACGATGTTCTTGAGGAACGGTTGACGCTGGACGAGGCGCAGGCGGCGGCGTTTGACCTGGGGTACGAAGACGCCGAAGGGCGTACCAAGTCACAGTTGATCCGTGCCCTGTTAGAGTACCTGGATGACCGTCAGCAATTGGACCGCATCATCGCCTGGCTCAACACGAACCGCCCCGACATCAACACCGCCCAGTTCGCCCTCACCCCCGCCCCCACCCCCCCACCTCACGTCGAGCCTCCCGCGAACCCGTCAGGCCCCCTGCGCCGACCTCTCGGCATCGCACTCCTGGCCGCCTTAACGCTCGTCCTGGCCGGGGGGTTGTGGTCGTTGATGGGGGCGCGCGGTGGCGGACAGCCGGCGCCGACGCCTGCGCCACCCTCACCCACCGCTGTGCCTGTTGTCGCCGCGGCCACCAGTACACCTAGCGCGCCGACGGCCAGCCCGAGCGCCGTCCCTCCCACGCCAGTGGGGGTGAGTCAGGACCGGGTGAAGGTACACCTGGTGTTGTCCCGCGTCTGGATTGTCGGGGCCGAGCCACGGCCACAGCCGATCGCCGAAGCCAGCGCGGAAGGGCCGAACGACCAGGTTCCCCTGGTGGTCAACCAGGCGTACCGCGCGTTGAATCCGGCCTTCCGTGCGCCGACGCCGATGCCCCTGTCGGCGAAGGTACAGGTGGACAAAGACGGCGGTGTCACGGTGGACCCGCCAAACATCCAGGTGGTGGCCTACGCCCTGACCAATGCAAACCCAATGTCCCAGCAGGCGCTGCCCCCCGAGATACTGACCCGCATCGCGCCGGAAGATGCCCGCCCCCAATATCTCGAACTCCTGGCCGAAGGCTACGCGCCGGGCCATGTTGATCTGCCCCACCCCCTTGAGCTGCCCTTCGTGGGACAGGCGACGCTCATAGCGCCGTCCAAACAGGGCGTCGCCCTCGCCAGGCCTACCGATATCTCGATTACTCCGTCATCGCGTCAGTATGGCCCCGCCATACTGGCGACCCTCACGGACCTGGTGACGATGGATGTGGGACGCCAGTGGGTCGTCCAGCCCGCCGATTACCAGCAGCGGCTCGATCGGCTGGCCGCCGACATTGCCCGCTTTCAGAACTCGCCCGCCGTCAAGACGAGCCTCCGCATCAACTTGGGTGTTACCTACCTCATCGAAACGGAGTACAGTGTCACGTCAGGGGGCACGCGATGAAGACCTTTGAGAAATAGCGGAACTCTTTTCCACCCGGCGGCGTCTCTCACCCAGATAAGCGACAGAGAAGCTCAAGTCAAGTGAAGGAGACGCAGGGTATGCCTATCATCCGTTTAGTTC
>CAZFUK010000924.1:0-1969 GCA_964522005.1 uncultured Anaerolineales bacterium
AAGGTCTACCGCTTCCACTGCTACCTGGACCGCGTCGTGTTCGAGGTCGAGGTCAACGGTGAGGGCGCGCTGACGGACGTAGACCTGTTTGGCGGCTACTACTCCGGCATCGTGCGCTGGGGGAGCGGTTTCTTCTACTCTGGACAGCGCTTCCGCCAGGTCTTCAACCCCGAGCCAAACATGGACGAGACCAACCTGTTTTCGCCAGCCGAAGGCTCGAAGATTGACGTCATGGGCGTCCCACTCCCCGGACGCGGCGACTGGTTCTTTACCCCGCCGCCCTTCTGCTATGCCTTTGAGCACAGCGCGGGCTGGCTGAGCATCGGCATCGAGGCCCGGCCCGGCGAGCACCAGTTTACCGAGTACCGCTACCAGGGACAGCGCGGCGCCTTTCACATGACGCTGACCTATGAAGGTCACACGACGGTCAACGGCAGCTACACCCTGCCCGCCGTCGGCTTTCACTTCGCCGAGACGCTGTCCAACGCCCTGGCCGCCCACACGCAGGCCGTCCACGCTCAGTTGGCCCTGAAGACGCAGCCCCAGGCCCAGTGGTGGCGCCAGCCGATTTTCTGCGGCTGGGGCGCGCAGTGCTACGCCGCGCGGGGGCTGAAGCAGGTCAAGGCGCAGGACTTTGCCCTCCAGAAGCTCTATGACGACTTCCTGGCGAGCTTCCCGGCGCGCGGCATCGAGCCTGGCGTCGTCGTCCTCGACGACAAGTGGCAGAGGACCTACGGCGAGAACGCCGTGGACCAGGCCAAGTGGCCGGACCTGCCGGGCTTCGTGCGTCAGCAGCACGCCCTGGGGCACAAGGTGCTCCTGTGGCTCAAAGCGTGGGACCCCGAGGGCCTGCCGGTGGACGAGTGTGTCACCAACGGAGCCGGGCGGGCGGTCGCCTTTGACCCGAGCAACCCCCGCTTCGAGGCGCGGCTGCGGGCGCAGGTGCGGCGCATGCTCGGACCGGACGGCTATGACGCCGACGGCTTCAAGATTGACTTTACCGCCCGCGCCCCCAGTGGCCCTGGGCTGAACCACTACGGGCGAGCCTGGGGTCTGGAACTGATGAAGCTCTACCTGAGCATCCTGTACGACGAGGCCAAGAAGGTCAAGCCCGACGCCCTGGTCATGACGCACACGCCGCATCCCTACCTGGCCGACGTGGTGGACATGAGTCGGCTCAACGACATCAACAAGACCAAGGCCGTCAACCAGGCCATGATTCAGCGGGCGCGCATCGCCATGCTCGCCTGCCCCAACGCCATCATTGACACCGACAACTGGCCGATTACCGACCGCGAGACGTGGCGGGCCTACCTGCCGCTCCAGGCGCGGCTGGGCGTGCCCTCGCTCTACTACACCAGCCACATCGACTCGACCGGCGAGGCGCTGGAGGACGAGGACTACCAGTTGATCCGCGAGACGTGGAAGACCTACGCCGAAGCCGGGAGGGCGACCGAGCATGCCTAAGCTGGCGATTATCCACACCACACCTGCCACGGTCGAGCCGCTGAAAGCATTGGCGGGCGAGATGGTACCGGGGGTGCAGGTCGTCAACTTCGTGGACGACTCGATCCTGCCCCAACTCGCCGCCAACGGCGGCAACGTGGCCGAGGTCGCACCGCGCATCCTCCAGTACGCTCGCTTCGCTGAGGACGTCGGCGCGGATGTTGTCCTGGAAGCATGCTCGTCGGTGGGCGAAGTCGTCGCCGAGGCCCAGGCGCGGGCTGGCATCCCCGTCGTGCGCATTGACGAGGCGATGGCGGAACAGGCGGTGAAGCGCGGGAGCCATATCGGTGTCGCCGCGACGATGCCGACCACCCTGGCGCCCACGACGCGGCTCATCCAGGCCAAGGCCGCCGCGCAGGGCAAAGAAGTTACCATCTCCCAGACCCTCGTCGCGGACGCCGTCCGCAAGCTGAGCGCCGGCGATCAGGCCGCGCACGACGCCGACCTGGTCGAAGCCCTGAGC
>CAZFUK010000925.1:0-1968 GCA_964522005.1 uncultured Anaerolineales bacterium
CATCCGCGCCTTTGCCAAGCTGGCCTAGTTGTTAGACATGATCCTTAGGGATACAGCTTAGCGTCCTTGCCTGTTTGAAGTGCTCCATCTGCGTGCGCGTGGCATTCCCCTTCGACAAAAAGTGTGCTGACATTCGTATCGAGGACGTAGCGCAGCTTAATCGTCACGGAGCACCTCGTCAAGCTTCTCCTGGGTCAGGATATGTGCCTGGGCCTTTTCACTGATCTCGCGCAAGACTGCTTCAGCGGAGCAGCAGGGCTGCGCGGGCGACTCTCAGATCCGCAAAGAACAATCAGCGCTCCAAGTTCACTCCATCTCGTCTTCTTTAACTTGAACGGCGGCCGCGACAGTTCCTGACTCATTAGAAGCCGTTCGGCTAGCCTTTGCCACTGTCCTCTGCAGAAGGCGCGCGGGTCTGGGCGAAAACCTGACGAAGGTGCGCCCGCTCGCCTGCTCTTGCCGTTTGAGGTCCTGAACGATGGCTTCAAGGTCATAGTTGAACTGCGCCGCATAGGCTTCGCGCACCCTGCGTACTTCTTTTACAATCGGGTCTTCCCACATACTCTCAAGCCTCCAGGAGTTCCTCAGGGGTGCAGATGATGGCTGACTCATATCCCGCTGAGCGACACACTTCTTCGATCTTGGTTCGCATGGCTGGGTTAGCGAGATGTCGGTGGTTCCAGGTCAGTAGATACTCCACGCCGTTGGTCACCGCAATCGCAATATGCAAAGCATCTTCGGCGGCTTGCGTCGGCACTGCTCCAACACTGACCAATTCCTGTGCCAACGTAAGAGCTTCTGGCGTTACCTCCAACAACGTCACTGGCGTGAGCACCTCAAGTCGTTCGCGTGCTGCTTCGGCGTCACCCGCGCTTGCTTCTCGGACCACTAATTGTGACGCGACAAGCTGGAACTGCTCGCGCCGCGTGTCCCACCATTCCTGGGTAATCTGTTGATGCGCCGCGACGACAATATCTCGACTAAGGCGCGCTGTCAGGTAGCTGACGACGGTGGTTTCGACGTAGACTTTGGGCTTCATGGTCCTGCTCTGGTTGCGATTGGGCACAACTCTTATTGATCTATATTGTACAACGCCTTCAAGAGGCGGGCAAGGGCCTCATTCAACCCGTGAGGTTAGCAGCGTCGAACACCCTATTTGGACATAGCGGTAAGCAAACACTGGACAACGTCACTGTTCAGGATATCGGCGCGAGAGCCTGCAAAAAAACTCGTTCTTTGAGGTCATCGGACCGTTGCTGTCCAGGTCGCGGCTGTTCCGCCTCGAACCCCTCGGCCACGAGCAGACCCTCGACCTCCTCCGCCACGCCCTCGCCGACCCCGAACGTGGCTACGGCAGCCGCCAGATCGCCATCTCCGACGAAGCCATCGAACACCTCGCCTTCGTCGCCGGCGGCGACGCTCGCACCGCCCTCAACGCCCTTGAACTCGCCGTCGCGTCCACCGGCCCCGACCCCGACGGCGTCGTCTACATTGACCTCGACATCGCCCAGGAGAGCATCCAGCGCCGTATGGTCCGCTACGACAGGGGCGGCGACGAGCACTACGACACGGTCAGCGCCTTCACCCGCGTACGCGGCTCGGACCCCGACGCGGCCCTCGGCGGTTCAGGGACTTGCTTTGACTGAGCCGCGTCTTGCCAGGCGCGGCTCTTTGTTGCATACTTACCCCTCACTGTCGGCCATGCCACACGAGGCCCTTCTATGTCAAACGACCCCTTGCTCGACCACCTGATGACCCTCCCCGCCGTCCGCGACGCCCGCCTGTCGCCCGATGGCCGCTGGGTCGCCTTTACCTGGTATCGCGTCCACCCCAACCTGGACGTGTTCGTCGTTCCCGCCGACGGCTCGACTGGGCCGGTCGCGCTGACCCAGACCCCCGAAGCCACCCTGCTCGTGGGCTGGATGCCCGACTCGCGCTCGGTCCTGGTGGCGGAGGTCCACGACCGCG
>CAZFUK010000926.1:0-1960 GCA_964522005.1 uncultured Anaerolineales bacterium
AAGGGCATAGAGAGACCTCGCCTTTAGGGGTAGATATAGGGATAGACAGTCTGGACCTGACTCGCTTTGAGAGCGAGGCAGTAGAGTATACGGCAGATAGCTTACATGTCAAGCTCAGAAGCGGACTATCAGGGTCTCACCCAAGCATCCACCGCGTCGAAGGCGGCCGCCACGAGGCTATCCACGTCCAGCCCAAAGTGACGGTAGAGGTCGGACCGCGTTCCCGACTGGCCGAACTCGTCCACACCCAGCGCGGTGACGGGCGCGCCGAAGACGCTGCCCAGCCAGGCGAGGGAGTGCGAGGCACCATCCTGCACGGTCATCATGGGCGCGTGCCGCTCCTCCGGGCGGATGAGCCAGCCGAGCGCCCCATCCAACGCCTCGCTCGCACCGGCGGCCCGCCGCGCCTGCCACGCCTCGAAGAGCCGCCGGGGGCTGGTCAGGTTGAGGACGTTCGCCGCTACCCCCTCCCGCCATAGATAGCGCGCCGCTTCGACCGCCTCCGGAACCATCACCCCGCTCGCCGCGAGGTGGACGACCGTTCGCGGGTCCACTTCGGTCCCGGCGTCGCGCCAGTCCAGCAGGCGATAGCCGCCCGCTAGGACCTGGCGCCGCAACTCGGCCGCCCCCAGCCGCGCTAAAGCCGGGTCCAGGAGCGTCTGGTCCACCGGGCGGGTGGACAGGCGGAGGTAGGTGGCGCTGCCCTCAGAGCGGTCCAGACAGTGGCGCATGCCTTCCAGCAGGGTCCACTCGACTTCGCGGCCGAAGCACGGCTCGTAGGCCTGGAGGCGCGGCAACTCGATGCCCAGCGACGGCGTGACACTCGACTGGTGCGCGCCGCCTTCGGGCGACAGGGTGATGCCAGAGGGCGTGCCGACAAAGATAAACTTCGCGCCAGAGTACAGGGCATAGACCAGCGCGTCCAGCCCACGCAGGACAAATGGGTCGTAGACCGTGCCAATGGGGATGAGGGTGTGGCCGGACATCTCACTCGCCAGCCCGGCCATGCCCAGTAGCATGAACAGGTTCATCTCCGAGATGCCTAGCTCGATGTGCTGACCGGCTGGACTGGGCTTCCAGCGCACCAGGCCGTGGTCATGCTGGAAGTCGGCTTCCTCGGCTGGCGCGAAGACGCCGACCTTGTTGATCCAGCCGCCGAGGTTGGTGGACACGGACACGTCGGGCGAGGCGGTGACGATGTGCGGGCGGAGCGTCGGGTCATCGGCCAGGCGGACCAGCAAGCGGCCAAACGCCTCCTGGGTGCTAATCGTGGTTCCCACCGCCACGCCTAGCTCGTCGGGCACCTGGGTCGGCCGGACAGGGCTGGTCTCCGGCGCGGGGGGCGCGAACAGGCGGGCCGCCGCCGCGCGGCACACGCGGCCCGGTGGCGACTCGGGATCGAACGCCGCCCACTCCTGACCCGGCGCGACACCCAGCGCGTCCCGCACGCCGTCTATCTCCGTCGGGCTGAGCAGCATTGAGTGGTTGAGCGGGTGACCCGCGAAGGGCAGCCCATGGCCCTTGACCGTGTAGGCGAAGATCACGGAGGGGTGGCCGCGCTGCCGGTCGGCCTGGTTCAGGACGGTGAGGACCTCTTGCATGTCGTGGCCGCCGAGGTTCGCCAGCACGCGCGGCAGGTCACGGTCCGCTACGTCGCGGATGGCCGCCCCGACTTCCCGACTGTCCCGCCCGTCCAGGCGGACCAGGCGCGGCCGCAACTCGTGGCCGGGCAGCCGAATGAGCGCCTGGTACTCCTGGTTGCTCATGCCGTCAATGCGGTCGCGTAGCGCGAGGCCGCCGGGCCGGTCAAAGAGGGCCTGCAGCTGGCGGCCGTACTTGGCTTCGAGAACGTTCCAGCCCCAGTCGGCGAACATGCGCTTGAGCCGCGCGGCGCGGATGCCCGGCACGACGCGGTCCAGGCTCTGGCGGTTGAGGTCCACAATCCACAGCAGGTTGTCCA
>CAZFUK010000927.1:0-1956 GCA_964522005.1 uncultured Anaerolineales bacterium
TGTCAGGTCTGTAGCCGCTCTATGTTAGCAGGAGGAAACCGAGCTATGAAAATTGACACCGCGCTCTTTGAGCGCATTGCGCACTTTGACCACGCGATTCTGACCTTCATTGACGACCAGGGCTTCCCCATGAGCGTAGCGACGGGCTTCCGCGCCGACGCTCAGACCCGCACGCTCAGCCTGGACCGGCCAGCCGGCCCGGTCCTCCCGGCCGACGGCCAACTGGTGGGCGTCGCCTTCAGCCATATCCAGCCGCAGCAGGGCATCGGCTACAACGAGCGCCGCTACGTCGAGGTCAAGGGGACCGCTCGCCTGGGCGACGGCGTGGTCCAGGTGACGCCGACCCGCGCCCACGGTTGGGACGAGAACGAGCTGTCGTTCTTCGAGTTGTGCGAGCGCGCCGTGCCCAAGGGGCTGGCCTACATGCGCAAGCTGTCGGCCGAGCGCGGGCGCGAGGTCAAGCCGCGCCTGGCCTGGACCTGGCTGTTCTTCCGCGCCACCCGCCTGCCCTTCCTGACCGCCACGCTCGTGCCGGTCCTGCTGGGCATCGCCGTCGCCGCCTTCCAGGGCGTGTTCGACTGGCGGCTGGCCCTGCTAACGCTGCTGGCGGGCGCGCTGGTCCACCTCGGCCTCAACGTCGCCAACGACATCTTCGACCACGTGACCGGCGCGGACCCGACCAACGTCAACCCGACGCCCTTCTCCGGCGGCTCGCGCGTCATCCAGTACGGCCTGGTTTCGCTGCGCGGCATGATTGGCCTGGCCGCCCTGTTCTACGGGCTATCAGCGGCCATCGGCCTCTACCTGGCCTGGACGCGCGGCTTCTGGCCCCTGGTCACCATCGGTGTCATTGGCCTGTTTATCTCGGTGTTCTACACCGCGCCGCCGTTCCGCCTCGTGGCGCGCGGCCTGGGTGAAGTCTCCACCGGCCTCGGCTTCGGCCCGATTATGACCCTCGGCGCGTACTACGTCCAGGCGCAGCGCTTCTCCTGGGAAGCCGTCTACGCCTCCATCCCGGTCGGCATCCTCATCGCCCTGGTCCTCTACGTCAACGAGATCGCCGACCGCCAGCCCGACGCCCAGTCCGGCAAGCGCACGCTGGTGGTGCGGCTGCCGCGCGGCGCCGTCGTGCGCGGCTACGCCCTGGCGGCCGCCGCGACTTACCTGCTCGTGGTCGCGGGCGTGGCCGTTGGCCTGCTGCCCTGGCCGACGCTGCTGACCCTGCTCAGCGCGCCGCTGGCCTGGCAGGTCTACCAGGGCATCCAGCAGGGCTACGAGTCGCCCTATGCCCTCATGGGGCCCATGGCGAAGAACATTCAGTTGCACCTGGCGACCGGCCTGCTCCTGTTCGCGGGCTACGTCGTGGCGATTGTGGGTCCGCGCCTGCTGGGCTAACCTGTCGTAGAGCGTGGAGGGTGGAGCGTAGAGGGTGGAGGCCTGTGGCGTTCAGGTCACGGGCCTCCACCCTCTACGCTGTGGCGTTCAAGCCGCAGCGTGGGCACCCCATTGCACAATCCCCTCCTCCAGCCTATAATCTCGGAGAGACTTGTCCAGGCCGACGCCAGCCTGAGCTTGGGGTCCGTTCAAGTCGCAGTCTATAGGAGTACGAGTTGAAGGAGGGACAGCAATGGCCGATGGTGACACCAACGCTCAAGTGCACGGAGGGGCGCCCGACTCAAATCCGGCGCTCAAGGAGTTAGAGTGTCTAATAGGCAGGTGGGACGTCGAGCTGCGCTTTCCCGTCGATCCACCGGGCACTATCCATGCTGAGGCTCTCTTTGAGTGGCTGGAGGGCGAGGCGTTCCTGATCGAGCATTTTGGCGGTAGCAGGTGGATCATAGGGCTGGATGATACGAACGAGACCTACTACGTCCTCTACCACGACGACCGAGGTGTCTCGCGCGTGTACCACATGAGCCTCGATGGAGATGTCTGGAAGCTGTGGCGAGACTCGCC
>CAZFUK010000928.1:0-1947 GCA_964522005.1 uncultured Anaerolineales bacterium
CACCAGGAAGGTCACGATGCCGGAGCCGACGGCGAGGATGACCAGGTACTGCGCGGCCCGATCCGCCAGCCGCTGACCCGGCGCTTTGGAGGTCTGCGCCTGCTCCACCAGCTTGACGATGTGCGCCAGGGCGGTTTCAGCGCCGACGGCCGTGGCGCGGAAGCGGACGCTGCCGGTGCGATTGATGGACCCCGCCACGACCTTATCGCCTGGCCGCTTGGTGACGGGGAGGCTCTCGCCCGTGACCAGCGCCTCATCAATGGCCGTCTCCCCCTCCACCACCTCACCGTCCACGGGGACTTTGTCACCCGGCCGCAACAGGACCAGGTCGCCCCGTTGCACCTCGCTACTGGGGAGGGTCACCTCCTGCCCGTCGCGAATGACGGTGGCCTGGGGCGGCACCAGGTCGAACAGGGCGCGCAGGGCATCGTTGGTGCCGCGCCGCGAGCGCATCTCCATCCAGTGCCCGAACAGGACAAAGGTGACCAGCATAGCCGCCGCCTCGAAGAACGTCTCACCGCCGAGGAAGGTGATGAGGACGCTGAAGACGTAGGCGGCGAGGACGCCGGTGGCGATGAGGACACTCATGTTGAGCATCCCGCGCTTGAGCGAGTGGTAGGCGCCGGCGATGAACAGCCAGCCACAGTAGAACACGACGGGCGTGGACAGGATGAACATGATGACGTTGCTGTCGAGGCCGAAGGTCGGCAAGCGCAGCCCGAGGAAGTTCATGCCCAACGGCGAGTAGAGCACGGTGGGGATGGTGAGCAGCAGCGCGATGAAGAACTTATTGCGCATGTCCCGCTCCATCGCCGCCGCCATGCCTGGGTCCGACATGTCGTGGCCCATGTGATCATGTGCGTCCGATGTGGCCTGTCCAGCCGCCGTATGGGCCTCGTGTCCTGTCGCGGGACTGCTGGGCGGCGCGTGGTGGGCATGGGCATGGTCGTGAGCCGTCGTGGCGGGCATCTCATACTGCATGCGGTCATACTTGGTGCCCATGGTAATGGGCTGCGTGTCCACGCCGTGCGCTAGGCGCTCCATCTGACGCTGTGGCGAGGGGGTGACGTGAGCGTGACCGTGTCCTGCCTCACCCGCCGCCGGGGCGCAATCACACCCTGTCGCGGCAATGGTCTGCTCGACTTGCTCGCGGCTGATCATTCCCGCGTGGAAGCTGATGTGAGCGACGTTGTTGGCCCAGTCGAGGTGAACACTCGTAATGTGGGGATTGGCGCGCAGGGCCTTTTCCACCGCCCCCGCGCACTCCAGACAGTATAGACCCTCCAGCTTGAAGGCCGCCTGCTGGACCCCATGCCCGTGCTCGTGACCCGACGCTGTATGCTCCATACTAACCCTCCTCGTGTTCGCCCCCTCACTCACTCGTAACGCCCTATCAATTATAGTCATCTTTCTTTACAGATGATAAAAGTTGGGGGCGCCGCACGTGTTGCATAATCTCGTCCAGAGCGTAACCGAGGCGGGGTCAAGCCGTCTTAACAAGTAGAGTCTTTAGAGCTCTGGCGCATCCGAGCGAAACGGTACAGGTGGGGGAGGCTAATTCTTCCACATGTACCGTTTCTCTTTTGACCTCCAACCTGTCATAGCTTGGCATGTGAAAGAGCCTCTCCACCCTTAGATAGATCGGAGACACGATGCTCCCGCGCGTGCGCGTGCTATTGGCGGATGATCATCCCATTGTGAGAAGTGGTCTGCGCCATGAACTCGACCAGGCGGGCGACCTACTCGTTGTCGCCGAGGCGAGCCGAGTCTGCGCCATCCTGGATCGCGTCAGACAAGAGGCGCCTGACGTGGCCATCCTTGGGGTAGAGTTCCCCGACGGGAATGGCATCGAGGACTGTCGACAGATCAGGGCTGGCTGCCTACAGACGGCGGTCTTGATCTTCACCGCCTTCGACCAGGACACCTACCTGGCCCAGGCCTGGGCAG
>CAZFUK010000929.1:0-1937 GCA_964522005.1 uncultured Anaerolineales bacterium
CTACGTCGCCGACAACGGCCAGGGCGCTGTCGTGCGCTTCGCGGCCAGCGGCGCGCCCCTGGAAACCTGGACCGGCTTTGGGCTGCCCGAAGGCGTCGGCGTCGGGTCGGACGGCTCGGTCTACGTCAGCGATAACGCCCGCCCCTTCACCGACCCGGCCCAGGTCGTGTCTGAGTTGCACCTGTTCAAGATTTCCCCCGACGGCGCGACGCGCCAGGCCATCGTCAGCCGCAGTGACGCCTCGTCCTTCGGTCCGCTGAAGGTTAAGACCGAGGGGGGCGTGGATGTCATTTACCTGGTCGCCATGACCCACCCCGGCACGCGCGTCCTCAAGTACAGCGCGGCGGGGGCGCTCTTGGCGGAGTGGGCGCCCGAAGAGCCGGGCGCGATGCCGGTGGACGTGGAGGTAGACGCGGGCGGGACGGTCTACCTCGTGGAGTACCGTTTTCTCATCGAGACCGGCGACTTCGACTACCGCGTGGAGGTCATGCCGCCGAGCGGACCGCGCCGCTACTGGCGCGGGTTCTACGGTCCGCGCGGTATCATCCAACGCCCGGGCGCCGAGTTCTACGTTACCGATGGCTACGCCGGTAAGTTCGGCGCGGGGGCGAACTGGCCCACCCAGCAGCGCATCCAGCGCTTTGACAGCCAGGGGCAGGCGGTGGGGGCGGCCTGGGGCAGCGACGAGGGTCACGCGCCCGGCCAACTGGTCAGCCCCAACGCCATCGTCTGGACGCCCAGCGGGTTGTGGGTCAACGACGGCAACGATGGCCGCTTCCAACTGTTCTCGACCAGTGGCCGCTTTCTGCGCCAGTTGCCCGACCCGGTCCTACCGCGTCGGCCTGAGTTCAGGGGCATCCGGGGCATGGCCGTGGACGCTGAAGGGAACATCCTGGTCAGCGCGGGCTGCCAGATTCTCAAGTTCGCGCCCGACCTGGAGATGACCCAACTGCGTGTCTACCAGGGCAACCCGCCCTGCGCCAGGGTCAGGTACTACCCCAACACCACCTTCGGCAACGCCTGGGGGCTTGACCTGGACGCCGAGGGCAACCTCTACGTGGCCGACCCGTACAACGACCGCGCCGTGCGCCTCAACCCGGACGGCGCGCTGCTCACCGCCTATCCTGGCTCGCTCGAAACGGCCACCCTCAAGGACGTGGCGGCCGACCTGCCCAACGACCGCGTCTACACTCTGGAGAACTGGTCCATGCTGGACCAGGGCGTGAGCCACCGCCTGAGCAAGGTCCGCGCCCACCGCCTGTCCGACGGCGAACTGCTGGCCGTGTGGCAGTTGCCCCACCCCGACCCGGCCCGACCGCTGGACGACGCCCAACTGCTCAACGTGCGCGTGGACCACGATGGGTATGTCTACGTCTCCGAGAGCGATGCTGAGGGCTTCCCCGGTGTGCAGGTCATCACCGTCTGGAAGCTCGACCCGCAAACCGGCCTGCCCTTGGGCCACGTCACGCCTGGCACGCAGGGCGCGGCGCCCGGCCAGTTCGACGGCCTGGCGATGTGGGGCGGCTTCACGCTGGACCCACTGGGCAACCTGTACACCGTCGAGAACAGCGCGACTAGCGGGGCCAGTGGGCGGGTCCAGGTCTTCGGCCAGTCGGCGGTCACCCTGACGCCAAGCCTGACGCCCCTGCCGAGCGCCACCACCACCACGACTCAGACGCCCACCGACACGCCCACCCCGACGGATACTGCGACACCGACGGAGACGCCCATGCCCACGCCCACCGACACGCCCACGTCGACGGTGACGGCGACGACGACCCGCACGCCGACGCGAACCGCTACCCGCCCGGCGACGCCGACCACCACGATGACGCCGACCATGACGCCAACCGTCACGCTTACCGTCACGCCGAGCGCTACGCCGACCCTGACCTCTACCACGACTGCGACGCCGACCCTCACCCCGACGCCCGTCG
>CAZFUK010000930.1:0-1934 GCA_964522005.1 uncultured Anaerolineales bacterium
GACTGTCACCCTGAGCCGAAGGCGAAGGGTCTCGCGTTGCATGAGGCGAGATGCTTCGCTTCGCTCAGCATGACAAGACGCGGGTTACGGCACGAACAACTCCATGAAGTCGCGCACGCGCATCTCGTCCAGGCGGGCCGGGTCGTCCGCCAGGGCCAGGACCGTGGCGCAGCGGTCGGCGGGCAGGCGCGTCGCCAGGTTGGCCCTCAGCTTGTCCATGAGCAGGGGTAGCCCCTCGGGGCGGCGGCGGATATGGCCCAGCGGGTACTCGACGGCCACCCGTTCGGTAGCGGTGCCGTCGGTGAAGTAGACCCGCACGGCGTTGGCGATGGACCGCTTGTCCGGGTCGAGGTAGTCGGCGCTGTAGCGGCGGTTCTCCTCGACGGTCATCCGAGCGCGCAGGGCGTCAATGCGCGGGTCGGCCGCCACGGCGTCCTCATAATCCTCGGCCGTCAGCCGACCGAAGACCAGCGGCACGGCGACCATGTACTGGAGGCAGTGGTCGCGGTCGGCGGGGTTGGTCAGCGGCCCCACCTTGTCAATGATGCGGATGGCCGACTCGTGGGTCGTTATCACAATCCGCTCAATCTGGTCCAGGCGGTCTCTCACCTGGGGGTGGAGGGCCAGGGCGCACTCGACGGCGGTCTGGGCGTGGAACTCGGCCGGGAAGGCGATTTTGAACAGGACATTCTCCATCACGTAGGAGCCATACGGGCGCGCGACGCGGAACGGCTGGCCCTTGAACAGGGTGTCGTAGAAGCCCCAGCGCGGCGCCGTCAGGGCCGAGGGGTAGCCCATCTCGCCCTTGAGCGCGAGCAGCGCCAGCCACACGCCCCGGCTGGTCGCGTCACCCGCGGCCCAGGACTTGCGGGAGCCCGTGTTGGGCGCGTGGCGGTAGGTGCGCAGCGCCTGCCCGTCCAGCCAGGCGTTGGACAGGGCGTTGATGATGGCCGTCTTGTCGCCACCCAGCAGCGCGGTCACCACGGCGGCCGAGGCCACCTTGACCAGGACGACGTGGTCCAGCCCGACGCGGTTGAAGCTATTTTCGAGCGCCAGGACGCCCTGGACCTCGTAGGCCTTGATGCCGGCGGTCAGCACGTCGCGCACACGCAGAGGCGGGCCGTCACGGCGGTCCAGGGTGTCGGCCACGGCCAGAAGCCCGCCGAAGTTGTCGGAGGGGTGGCCCCACTCGGCGGCCAGCCAGGTGTCGTTGTAGTCCAGCCAGCGGATGAGCGCGCCGAGTTGGAAGGCGGCCTGGACGGGGTCCAGCACATAGCTCGTACCGGGGATGCGGCTCCCCAATGGAACGACCGTGCCCGGCACGAGCGGGCCGAGCAGCTTGGCGCACTCCGGAAAGGACAGCGCCAGCAGCGCGCAGCCCAGCGAGTCGAGCAGGCAGAGGCGGGCCGTCTGGTAGGCCAGGTCACTGGTGACCGGATAGTCAACCACGTAGTCGGCGATGTCCACGAGAACGCGGTCAGGGGCGGGACGGTAGTTAGGCGCGGCCATGCTCGTCGTGTTCCTCGGGGCTTTCCTGGGCGAAGAGCCGGTCCAGCTTCGCCTCGTAGCTGTGGTAGTCGAGGACGGCGTACAGGTCGGCGCGCGTCTGCATGCTGTCCACCACTGACTGCTGCGTTCCCTCGCGGCGGAGGGTCGTGTAGACCTGCTCGGCCGCGGCGCTCATGGCGCGGAAGGCCGACAGGGGGTAGAGGACGAGGCGCACGCCTACGCCCGCCAGCGCCTCGACGGTCTGGAGCGGCGTCAGGCCGAACTCGGTCATGTTCGCCAGGATGGGCACGGGCACCGCGTCGGCGAAGCGGCGGTAGTCCTCCAGCCGCGTGACGGCCTCGGCGAAGATCATGTCCGCGCCCGCCGCGTGGTACTGGGCGGCGCGTTCGACCGCCGCGTCCAGCCCCTCGACGGCCAGCGCGTCG
>CAZFUK010000931.1:0-1933 GCA_964522005.1 uncultured Anaerolineales bacterium
CGCTCAGGGTGACAGTTGAAACGATTCTTGGAACAGAGCAACGTCGTAGCCGCGACGGGTCAGAAGAGCCATTGCGCGCGCACGGCGCAAGACGGCGTAGTCGTAGCGGCCTAATAGCCCGTTTAATTCCTGTCTCTCCGCTAACGTCAGGGAGCGATCATCAGCCATATCGTTCAACTGCCCTAACCGCGTCTGTTCAGTAGCCGACAGGGCCGACTCGACCGCCGCCCATAACGCATCGTCGCTGAACATGCTCATGGCCGCCAGTTCGTCGCTTACCTCATCGGGCAAGTCAGGGACAGCAGGCAAGGCCACATTGACGGTGGACACGAGCACCTCTTCGACCGAGCGATGTGTCATCTCCGCGATGTGCTGCAACCTTCGATAAACAGGTTCAGGGACTTCGATGCTTACCATCGGCATAGCCTCAGTCATGGCGCCCTCAGTTGATCATGACTCCCACCAGCCCACATTGCCGAATTCTAGCACACCCTCCTGCCCTCGGCAATGTGCCTGTCTATTCCTCTAGTTTGAGCGACTGAATGGAGAGGGGCAGATAAGGCAAGAGGTCGCTGGCAATACTTCCCGCGTCGCCTAGCTCCTCGCGCACCCGCTCGCCCGCCAGCCCGTGCAGGTAGACCCCGACTGCCGCCGCGTCGAAGGGGGTCAACCCCTGCGCCAGCAGCGCCGTGATGGTCCCGGCCAGCACATCCCCCGTTCCCGCCGTCGCCAGGGCCGGGTTGGCGAAGGGGCTGACGGCCGTCTGACCATCCGGCGCGGCGATCACTGTGTGCGCCCCCTTGAGGACCACGACCTGCCCGAACTTCTCGGCCGCGCGCCGCGCCGTCGCCACGCGGTCCGTGTTCACCTCGTCAATGGTCGAGCCGAGCAGTCGCGCCATCTCGCCTGGATGCGGGGTCAGCACGGCAGCCGTCGGCTTAAAGCTCGTCCACCACTCGTCAGCCCCGGCCAGGGCGTTCAGGCCGTCGGCGTCAATCACGGTGGGGGGCAAGGCGCGTGTCTCGTCGGCGGCCTCTTCGGGTTCGGGCACCAGGGAGAAGCCGACCCGCAGCGTCTTTTTAACCGGCGCCGCCTTGCCCGACAGCAGCGTGCGCACAAAGCTCTGCGTCGTCTCCTCCGACCCCAGCCCCGGCCCCACCAGGAGCGCGGTATAGCCCTCGATCTTGTCCAGCAGGACTTTGGTGGCCTCCTCGCGCACCGCGCCCATCTCATGCGGGAGCAGCAGCCACGTCGTCTCGACCAGGCGTGAGGCCAGGACGGGGTAGAGCATCTGGGCCACGGCCAGCGTGACCAGCCCCGCCCCGACGCGCGTGGCCGCCGCGCCCGCCAGGTACGCCGCGCCGGTGTAGTTCACCGAGCCGGCCACAATCATCGCCTTGCCAAACGTCCCCTTGTGGCCGTCTTCAGGCCGCGCGGGTAAGTGGTCACGCGCCCACTCCGCCGTCATGAATTCCACCCGAACCTCCTCCCCCAGCCGGGGGTCAAGACCAATAGCCGCGACAATCAGGTCGCCCACCAGACCGGCGGCGGGCGGCTGGAACAGGCCGAGCTTGGCGTAGCCGAACGTCACCGTCACGTCGGCGGGCAGGGTCAGCGGGTCGGCCGCGCCTGTGTCGGCGTTGACGCCGCTCGGCAGGTCCACCGCCACGACCAGCGTGTCCTCGCGCTTGCCGTCGCGAACCCGCGTCAGCAGCGTCGCCAGGTCGCCCTCGATGGGCCGCGACACGCCGATGCCCAGTAGGGCGTCCACCAGGATGTCACTCTCCTGGAGCCAGGCCGCCAGGGTTTCGCCCTGGGGGTCGTCCTCGAAGCGGGTGATGGGCACGCCCGCCGCCTGCGCCGCCTGAGAAACCGGGTCGTCGTCGGCGTGCTTGACGACGTAGGCCCGCGCCGTCGTCTCGGCCTCGTGGAG
>CAZFUK010000932.1:0-1929 GCA_964522005.1 uncultured Anaerolineales bacterium
GCTAGGCTGCTCGGTTGCTTCTTTGACCGTGGTCTGGTCACAAGGGTTCACTCCAGGTTCGCGGTTTAGCCCATGTCACTATCGTGGGTAAGCTCGAAGATAGTGCAATCTTCAATCATTAATCTTTACTCCCTCATCCCCACCACCGCCAGCGTCACCAATAGCAACTGCTGCAAGCCCAGCCGCACCGGCCCTGGGTCCATGAACTCGCTCTGGGTGTGGGTGCCGCCGCCCGTCGTCAGGGCGATACACGTCGCCGGTACGCCCTGGCTGATGGGGATGTTGGCATCGGTGCTGCCCTCGGTCAGCCGCATCGGGTAGCCCGCCACCTCCGCGCCGATGGCTGTCAGCGCGTCGAAGCAGGCGCGAATGAGGGGATGGGTCTCGGCGATGGTCCCGGCCGGCCGGTCACCCAGCAGCGTCGTCTCGACGCTCACCTCGGGTATGGTTGCCGCCTGGCGCACCAGGTCCATCACGCGGCGCTCAATGTCGTTGAGCGCGGCCGGGTCGCCCGACCGCATATCCAGCAGGCAGTGCGCCTCCTCGGCGATGCTGTTAACCGACGTGCCGCCGCTGATGACGCCAAGGTTGTACGTCGTCTTCGGCTCGCTTGGTACGTCCAGGGCGGCGATGGCCGCGCCGAGCTTGCATAGCTCGTGGACGGCGCTGCGGTTGCCGAACGCGCCCCAACTGTGGCCGCCCGGCGCCCGGACTGTAATGCGGTAGCGGCGCGAGCCAATGGCGCGGTTGTAGACTTTGCCCAGGCCCTGCCCCTCCAGGGCGATGACCGCGCCCACCTGGCCGCCCAGCCGCTCCATGGCCGCCCGGATGCCGCGCAGGTTGCCCAGCCCCTCCTCGCCCACCGTCGCCACCAGCCACAGATCGTCGCGCGTCTTCAGCCCGACTGCGTCGAGCGCCCGAGCCAGCGCCAGCATTGCTGAGACGGCGATGCTGTTGTCCACCAGCCCCAGCCCGTAGAGCCGGCCGCTCAACCGCCGCACCTGGATGGGTGTGCCAGCCGGAAAGACGGTGTCGGTGTGGGCAGCGATCATCAGCGGCCCCTCGCCGTCCCGCCGCCCCGCCTGGGGACCCGCACCCGGCCGCCGGCCATAGACGTTACCTATGCCGTCCACCTCCACATCGGACAGCCCCAGGCGGCGGAACTGGTCCGCGACCCAGGCGGCGCGCTCGGCCTCGTGGAAGGTGGGCGCCGGAATCTCGCAGATGGTGACGGCGTCGGCCACCACCTCGTCGGTGTGGGCGACGAGCCAATCGAGGACGGCGCGGACGCGGGGATGGCTGGCGAAGGTGGAGACGGCGGGCATGGGGAATGTCCTCTGCGATGAGAATGGGCTAACCGACCAATAAAATTTTGCCGCTGTTGCCAGGCCGCGTGGCGTGCTGGATCGCGGCGCGGTAATCCTCCAGGCTGTACTCAGCTTCGACGGGCGGGACGAGCTTGCCCTCGGCCATCAGGCGCATCAACTCGCCCGCAACCTGGGGAATCGCCTGGGGCTTGTCGCGCAGCCACTGGGCCAGCCAGAAACCGCGCACCGTCTGGCTCTTGAACAGGAGCGGGCCGTTGTCCACCGGCGTCGGCTCCGCGCTGAGACGGCCATAGATGAGCATTGTTCCGCCGCGCCCCAGACACGCCAGCGCGAGCGCGCCTGTCTGGCCGCCCACGGCTTCCAGGGCTGCTGTCGCGCCCTTGCCCTCTGTCAGTTCCAGAACCCTGGACACGACGTCCGGGTCCTGCGTGGAGAAGGCCGCGTCGCCGCCCAGGTCGAGCAGTTCCCGCGTCTGCTCCTGGCGGCGCACCAGGTTAACTGTCTTGACCCCGCGCAGACGCGCCAGTTGGATGACCAGCCGGCCGAGCGTCGAGCCGGCTGCCGTCTGGAGCAGCCAGTCACCCGGCTTCAGGTCTAGCTC
>CAZFUK010000933.1:0-1928 GCA_964522005.1 uncultured Anaerolineales bacterium
AGAAGGCCGGGAGCATCGAGAAGGTGCACGACGTGACCAAGAACGATCTGGCCGCGCGACTTCATGCCGACCAGGCGGTTCTCGACCAGGTCCACGCGGCCAATGCCGTGCTGCCCGCCAATGGTGTTCAGGCGGTACATCAACTCCACCAGCCCGATGGCCTCGCCGTTGAGCTTCTTGGGCAGGCCCTCCTTGAACTCCAGTTCCACGTACTCCGGCTGGTCCGGTGCGTTCTCCGGCGACACCGTCAACTGGTACATGTCCTCGGCCGGCTCGTTCCACGGGCTTTCGAGGATACCGCCCTCGTGGCTCAGGTGCCACAGGTTGCGGTCACGCGAGTAAATCTTGGTTGTCGTGGCCGACACGGGGATGTTGCGCTCGGCGGCATAGCGGAGGGCGTCCTCGCGCGACCGAATGTCCCACTCACGCCAGGGCGCGATGATCTTGAGCTTAGGGTTGAGGGCTTTGTAGGTCAACTCGAAGCGGACCTGGTCGTTGCCCTTGCCCGTCGCGCCGTGGGCCACCGCGTCGCAGCCCTCGATCTCCGCGATTTCGACCTGACGCAGGGCGATGAGGGGGCGGGCCATGCTGGTGCCGAGCAGGTACTTGCGCTCGTAGATCGCGCCGGACTGGACGACGGGCATGATGAAGTCGGCCATGAACTCCTGGCGCAGGTCTTCGACGTAGCACTTGCTGGCGCCCGTGCGTACCGCCTTGGCTTCCAGCCCCTCCAACTCCTCTTCCTGGCCGATGTTGGCCGCGAAACACACAACCTCGCAGTCGTAGTTCTCACGCAGCCAGGGAACAATAATCGAAGTGTCGAGACCGCCGGAGTAGGCGAGACAGACTTTCTTGACCTGGGGACGCGAGCCGTTATCGGGCATGATGATGCTCCTCCAAAATGAGACGGTGATTGATTGTATTGAGCTTCAGCCGTGGCGTTTAGGCCACGGGGTACAGCGAGGCTAAGGTTGGTTGAGAGCGGTGACTGCGGCCTGAACGCCACAGCGGACAGCAGGCACTGCGGCCTGAACGCCGCAGCGGACTCCTGTTACCACAACGGTTCCGGCGTGCGGCGGGCGCGGGTCGGACGTCTCAGCCAGTGGTCGAGCCACTGGTAGGCCGCCTTCCGCATTTCGATGGGGAAGCCGTGGCCGCCGGGGAAGATGGTCAGGGCGAAGCGGTCGGGCTGGCCGCAGTCGGTATAGGCCAGCTGGGCCACCCGCCCAATGTGGTGGACGCCGTCCAGCGGGAAGATGGGGTCCTGGTCGCCCTGGATGAGCATGACCGCACGCGGCGCGATGCCCGCCACCACCGCGTCCATGTCCGCCACCTTCAACAGGCCCGGTATCCAGAGGGCCATGTTGTGATTAATCCGGTCGCGGATGATGGTCGAGAGCAGGCTGACGCCGCACGATGACACTGCCGCCCGAATCCGCTCGTCGTACCAGGCCAGCCAGAGCGCCTCCTGGCCGCCCAGGGAGTGGCCGATGCAGCCGAGGGCCGCCGCGTCCACGCCGGGCTGCTCGGCCAGCACGTCCAGGGCGCGGCGCAGGTCGGACAGGTACTTGGCCTGGAGCGTCGAGCCGCGCACGAGGTACGACTTCCCCAGCCAGTCCTCGTAGCCGCGATCCTGGAGGGCGCCCGGCCTGGCGACCCGCTCATACTCCGGCGGGCGGCGGTCCTCGAACGCCAGGTGGTCCGGGCAGAAGACGACGTAGCCGCGCCGCGCCAACTCCAGCCCATAGTGGTAACTGGGGTTGCCGCCCAGACCGGCCGGCTCGGCCTTGCCCAGGTAGTATTCCCCGGCGTGCTGGTGCAAGGCCAGGATACCGAGGCGTTGGGGACCTAACCCCCCCTCCCCGCGTAGGGGACGGGTCAAGGGAGGGGTTCGTCTCGCCCGCCGCCCCCCCTCCCTTGGTAGGGGA
>CAZFUK010000934.1:0-1926 GCA_964522005.1 uncultured Anaerolineales bacterium
GCCTTCTGGCAAGACCAGGGCGTCTACCGTTTTAACCCCCAGTCCGACGGCCCGGTCTACGCGGTGGACACGCCACCCCCTACCGTGTCCGGCCACCTCCACTTAGGCCACGTCTATTCCTACAGCCACCCCGACTTCATCGTCCGCTTCATGCGGATGAACGGTTACAACATTTTCTACCCGATGGGCTACGACGACAACGGCCTGCCCACCGAGCGCCTGGTCGAGAAGCGGCTGGGCATCACGGCGCAATCCGTGGGCCGCGACGCCTTTATCCAGCGTTGTCTTGAAGTGAGCGAAGAGGCTGAGCAGGACTACCAGGCCCTCTGGGGGCGGCTGGGGCTGTCCATTGACTGGCGCTACACCTACCGCACCATTGACGACCACGCGCGCAAGACCTCGCAACTCTCATTCCTGGACCTCTACCGCCAGGGCCACGCCTACCGCCAGAGCGCGCCCGCCATCTACTGCCCTGAGTGCCGCACCACCATCGCCCAGGCCGAATTGAATGACCTGGAGCGCGGGAGCGAGTTTGTCACGCTGGCCTTCCGCCTGCCCAACGGCGACCCCCTGCCCATCGCCACTACGCGTCCCGAACTGCTGCCCGCCTGTGTCGCCGTCTTCGTCCACCCCGACGACGCCCGCTACCGCCCCCTGGTCGGCCAGCAGGCAGTCGTCCCGCTCTTCGGTCAGCGGGTTCCCATCCTGGCCGACCCCGACGCCGACCCGACCAAGGGCACCGGGGCGGTCATGTGCTGCACCTTTGGCGACCAGGCCGACGTGACGTGGTGGTATCGCCACCGTCTGCCGCTCATCGAGTTGATTGGCCGCGACGGACACCTGACCGACGCGGCGGGCGAGTTCGCCGGGCTGACGACCGTCGAGGCGCGCCGGCGCATCGTGGCGGCCCTCGCGGAACGCGGCGAGATACTGGGCCGCGAGCCGGTCGCCCAGTCCATCCGCGTCCACGAGCGGTGCGACACGCCGGTCGAGTACATCGTGGTCCAGCAGTGGTTCATCCGCGTGCTCGACCACAAGGAAGTCTGGCTGCGGGCCGGTGAGGGGGTGAGGTGGACGCCGCAGCATATGGGCGCCCGCTACCGCGAGTGGATTCAGGGCCTCAACTGGGACTGGTGCATCTCGCGCCAGCGCACCTTCGGCGTGACCTTCCCCCTCTGGTACTGCGCCGAGTGCGGCGCGACGATTCTCGCCGACGAGGACCAGTTGCCCCTGGACCCAACCACCACCCAACCCCGCCGTCCTTGCGCCTGCGGAGGCTCGCGCTTCACACCTGAAACCGACGTCATGGACACCTGGGCCACGTCATCGCTGACGCCCCAGATCGTCGCCCGCTGGCTAACCGAGCCGAGCCTCTACGCCCGCCTGTTCCCCTTGACGCTTCGGCCCCAGTCCCACGAAATCATCCGCACCTGGGCCTTCTACACCATCGTCAAGTCGCACTACCACTTCGGCGCCGTTCCCTGGCAGACTGTCCTAATTTCGGGCTGGGGCATCGCGGGCGAGGGCATGGGCAAGATCAGCAAGAGCAAGGGCGGCGGCCCCATGCCTCCGCTAGCCATGATTCAGCGCTACTCCGCTGACGCCGTCCGCTATTGGACATCGAGCACGGGCGCGGGCAAGGACTCGGTCATCAGCGAGGAGAAAGTTCAGCAGGGCGGCCGGCTGGTCAACAAGCTGTGGAACGTGGCGCGCTTCGCTGAGAGATTCTTGATGACTGAAGACCAAAGACTGAAGACTGAAGACGCCCCTCAATCCTCAACCTTCAATCCTCAATCTTCAATCATCAGTCATCAATCTTCAGTCTTCTCGCCCGCCGACCGCTGGGTTCTCGCCCGCACCCAGCGCCTGGTCCAACGCGTCACCGACCTGTTCCAGGCCTATGACTACGCCGCCGCCAAGAGTGAG
>CAZFUK010000935.1:0-1922 GCA_964522005.1 uncultured Anaerolineales bacterium
TCATCTCGCGCATCGGCACGATGCGCCCGCCTTCGAAGAACATGTGCTCGGTGCGGCAGAGCCCGATGCCCTCGGCGCCGAAGGACTGTGCCATGCGCGCATCGGCCGGCGTCTCCGCGTTGGTTCGCACCTTCATGCGGCGGATCGCATCGGCCCATTCCATCAATTGCGCGAAGTCGCCCGACAGTTCCGGCTGCAGCATCGGAACCGCGCCCTTGAGCACTTGGCCCGTCCCGCCGTCGATCGTGATGATGTCGCCCTTCTTGAGGGTTACGCCCATCGCGACCAGCGTTCCGTTGCGCTGGTCGACGCGCAATGAGCCGGCGCCAGACACGCAAGGCTTGCCCATGCCGCGCGCCACCACCGCCGCGTGGCTGGTCATGCCGCCGCGCGCCGTCAGGAACGCCTGGCTGACCTCCATGCCGTGGAAGTCCTCCGGGGCCGTCTCGGTGCGGACCAGAATCACCTTGTGGCCGTCCTTGGCCCACGTCACCGCGTCGTCCGGGTCGAACACGACCTGGCCGCTGGCCGCGCCCGGACTGGCCGGCAGGCCCGTCGTCAGCACACTCAGCTTGGCCTTCGGGTCAATCGAGGGGTGGAGCAACTGGTCCAGGGCCGACGGCTCGACGCGCAGCACCGCGTCCTGCTTCGAGATGAGGCCCTCGTGTACGTGGTCCACCGCGATCTTGACCGCCGCGCGGCCCGTGCGCTTGCCCGTGCGCGTCTGGAGCATGTAGAGCGTGCCGCGCTCGACGGTGAACTCCAGGTCCTGGATGTCCTTGTAGTACTTCTCCAGGCGCTCGGCGTAGGTCTTGAACTCCTGGTAGGCGGCGGGCATCTCCTGGGCCAGGTCATCCAGGCCCTTGGGCGTCCGCACGCCGGCCACCACGTCCTCGCCCTGCGCGTTGGTCAGGTATTCCCCATACAGGATATTCTCGCCCGTGGCGGGGTTGCGCGTGAAGGCCACGCCCGTCGCCGAGTCGTTGCCCATGTTGCCGAACACCATGGTCTGGACGTTGACCGCCGTGCCCAGGTTGTCGGCAATCTTGTTGACGCGGCGGTAGTCAATGGCGCGCCGGCCCATCCACGAGCCGAACACCGCGCCAATCGCCATGCGCAGCTGCTCATACGGGTCTTCGGGGAAGTCAATCCCCGCGTCCTGCTTGATAATCCCCTTGAACTGCTCGGAAATCTGGTCCAGCTCCTCGGCCGACAGGTCGGTGTCCTGGCGGTGCTGGCCGCCGCGCTCCTTGAACTCGTCCAGCACGTGCTCGAACTTGTCGCCCGCCACGCCCAGCACGATCTTGCCGAACAGTTGGACAAAGCGGCGGTAGGCGTCGGCGGCGAAGCGCGGGTTGTTCGTCAGCTTGGCGATGCCCTGCTTCGTCTGCGCGTTCAGGCCCAGGTTGAGGACGGTGTCCATCATGCCGGGCATGGAGAACTTCGCGCCCGAGCGGACCGAGACCAGCAGCGGGTTGGCCGGGTCACCGAACTGCTTGCCCGTGCGCTGCTCCACGTCTTTAAGCGCCGCCTGCACCTGGTCCCACAGGCCCGCCGGGAACTGCTTCCCGGCCGCGTAGTACTCGTTACACGCCTCGGTGGTGATGGTGAAGCCCGGCGGGACCGGCAGGCCGGCGCGCGTCATGTCCGCCACGCCCGCGCCCTTGCCCCCCAGCAGCGACCGCACCCCATCCCACGACCCCATGCGCTTCTCGGCATCATTGACCTCGGTGAAGAGGTATACCCATTTGTGCCCCATGCATTACTCCTTGAGTAAGTGATTAAGAACCGCCTACTAGAATACACCCGACTCCCACGTCACGGCGGGTGAATTTCTTCACCCAGCATTAGACTTCCTCTACCTGCGCGATAAACACCGCTGGCGAGACGTGGAACCGCTTCGCCAGGAGCCGAATTTGCCC
>CAZFUK010000936.1:0-1919 GCA_964522005.1 uncultured Anaerolineales bacterium
GTCATCTCGTAGTATTCGGGATCGTAGAGCGTCTTGGCCGTCGGGATGCCCAGCAGGCGCTCCATCTTCTCGATGCCCTCTTCGGTCGCCGTGACCACTTTCAGCTTCGGGTCAATGACGTAGTCGTCGCCCTCGCGCAGCTTGCGCACCAACTGGGCGAACTTGACGTAGTACTCGGCTGACTCCTCGGCCGGACCGGAGATAATCAGCGGCGTGCGGGCCTCGTCGATCAGGATGGAGTCCACCTCGTCCACGATGGCGAAGTAGAGTTCGCGCTGGACACGGTCCTCCAGGCGGAGTACCATGTTGTCGCGCAGGTAGTCGAAGCCGAACTCGTTGTTCGTGCCATAGGTCACGTCGGCCGCGTAGGCCTCGCGGCGCGGCACGGGGCGGAGGCTCTGATAGCGGTCGTCGGCGGTCTGGAAATGCGGGTCGTACAGGTAGCTCGGCTGGTACTCGCTGGCGTTGCTCTGGCCCTGGATGACGCCGACACTCAGGCCCAGGAAGTGGTAGATCGGCCCCATGAGTTGCGCGCCGACCTTGGACAGGTAGTCGTTGGGAGTGACCAGGTGAACGCCACGGCCGGTCAGGGCGTTGAGGTAGATGGCGAGCGTGGCGGTGATGGTCTTGCCTTCGCCCGTCTTCATCTCGGCCACCTTGCCCTGGTGGAGCACCATGCCGCCGATGAGCTGGACGTCGAAGTGGCGCTGGCGGATGGTCCGCTTGGCCGCCTCGCGCACCGTGGCGAACGCCTCGACCATGATCTCGTCCAGCGTCTCCGCCTCGGCGTCGTAGAGCGCCTTCTGGGCCGCTTTCAACTCGTCCTCGGCGTCGCGGCGCTCGTCGCCCGTCGCCTCGCTGAAGGCCACCTGGGCCTCATTGACATGCTCGCGCAGGTCCGCCGTGGCCTCGTCGAGTTGGGCCTTGAAGGTATCGGTGCGGGCGCGCAGTTCCTCGTCGCTCAGGCGCTCAAGACTCTTCTCAAGCGCGTTGATCTCGTCTACTCGTTGGCGCAGTTGCTTGAGCAGCTTCTCCGCCGGGTCGCCTACGATCTTGGTAATCAAACCTCTTAACATAAGTTTACATCCTCTTGCCTGCGACTGGGCGTCGTGTGACGCATCCCTAATTATAGCATGGAGCCGGGGGAAAGGGTAATGTCGCAGCGTAGGGTGCGGGCGAGGGAACCTCGCCCCTACCGTCTCTTCCTAACCTTCCTATGTTCCGGCGGGTTGACAGCCGGGTGATTGACCCTCTTTCGGCCAGATGGGGGATGTCTGGGGCCGCCAAGGCCGCTACACTTCGGGCGGCACGCACAAGACCGGTCAACCCAAGGAGAGGCGCTATGCGACGATTAGAAGGTCAAATGACGGACACTATTACGGTACGGGGCGCGCGGCTGCACAATCTGAAAAATATAGGCTTGAGCATCCCCAAGAACCAGCTTGTCGTCCTGACCGGCGTGTCGGGGTCGGGCAAGTCCACCCTCGGCTTCGACATTCTGAACCGCGAGAGCCAACGCCAATACCTGGAGGCGCTGGGCATGGTTCCCTTTGGCATGGCGAAGCCGCCTGTGGACGCCATTACCGGCCTGTCCCCCTCGATTAGCATAGACCAGCATCTGACCAACCGCAGCCCGCGTTCCACCGTCGGCACGACGACCGATGTCTATACCTGGCTGCGCGTCTTGTTTGCCCGGCTCGGCTACCGCCCCTGCCCCCACTGCGGCCAGGCCATCCCGCCCGCGTTCGACCCGACCGCCGACGACTGGGAGGGGGAGACCAGCCTGGCCGACGACGAAACGTCCGCCCCGGACGACACTGTGCGCTGCCCCCACTGCGGCGCGTCGGCGCCGGCCCTGGTCATGGGCCACTTCTCGTTCAACAAACCCGAGGGCGCCTGCCCGACCTGCACCGGGCTGG
>CAZFUK010000937.1:0-1917 GCA_964522005.1 uncultured Anaerolineales bacterium
CTTACCGAAGGTGAAGATTGTTAAAGTCCCCTTTCACCCTGTCCGCCCTTGAACCCTAGCAAGGGAGGGGGTAGGGGGAGGGGTATTTAAGGGGAAGGCAAGCGTGGCCGGTAAATACTTCGATGACCTGGCCGTGGGCGACAAGTTCAAGCACTCCCTCGGCCGCACCGTAACCGAGATGGACAACGTCCTGTTCAGCGCACTGACCATGAACCCGCAGCCGCTGCACCTCAACGAGGACTTCGCGGGCCGCACCCAGTTCGGCCGGCGCATCGTCAACGGTATCTTCACGCTGGGCCTGGTGGTCGGCATCACCGTGAGCGAGTTGACCGAGGGCACCATCGTCGCCAACCTCGCCTATGAGAAGGTCGTGCACCCGCACCCGCTGTATCATGGTGACACGGTGTATGTCGAAACCGAGGTGCTGGACAAGCGCGAGTCGCGCAGCGCGGCTGACCGGGGTATCGTGCGGCTCAAGCATCTGGGACGCAACCAGGACGGCGTCGTGGTCATCGAGGTCGAGCGGATCGCCCTGTTCCTCAAACGACCCGTATCGAGTTAAGAGAGGCTGCCTATGTCGAAGCGGGCGCGGCGCGCGCTCCTGTTTATGCCCGGCGACGACCTGCGCAAGATCGCCAAAGGCGCGGCGAGTGGGGTGGACAGCGTTATCCTCGACCTGGAGGACGGCGTGGCGGTCAACCGCAAAGAGGCGGCCCGCGCGACGGTGGTGGAGGCGCTGGGGACGCTGGACTTTGGCGCGACTGAGCGGCTGGTCCGGCTCAACGGGCTGTCCACCGGGCTGGCGGGCGAGGACCTGCGGGCGACTGTCGGCGGCCGGCCCGATGGTTACGTCCTGCCCAAGGTCGAGTCGGCGGACCATGTGCGCCACATCAGCCGCCTGCTCACCGCAGCGGAAACGGCGCAGGGCTGGCCGGTGGGTGGGACTCGGCTGCTGGCGATTATCGAGACGGCGCGGGGCGTGATGCGGCTGGACGAGATCGCCCGCGCCGACGCCCGGCTGGACGCGCTGTGCTTTGGGGCCGAGGACCTGGCGGGCGACCTTGGGGCGACGCGGACGCCGGAGGGCTGGGAGGTCTTCTATGGGCGAAGCGCGGTCGTAGTCGCGGCCGCCGCCTACGGCTTGCAGGCGATTGATACGCCCTATGTGGACTTGGGGAACCTGGAGGGGTTGCGGACCGACGCGGCGCGGGCGGCGGGCCTGGGCTACACGGGCAAGTTCGCCATCCACCCCCGCCACCTGCCCATCATCGTCGAGGCGTTCACGCCGTCGGCCGAAGCGGTCGCACAGGCCCGCCGCCTGGTGGACGCCTACCGCGAACACCAGGCCAGTGGGACGGGGGCGTTCGCGCTGGACGACCGGATGGTGGACACACCCATGCTGCGCGCCGCCGAGAGGGTGCTGGCACGGGCGGGGGTGGAAGTCTAGGGCCTGGAGCGCGCTACCTTCGGATAGTTTCGTGCGATACTGTCACTAATCCGCTGCGCCTCCCGTCCAATCTCACGCAGCATCCCGGTCGGGACGATGTGAAAGCCGCAGAAGTACAAACCCTGCCGCCCTGTCGCCTCATTGCTCGTCAGCGGTGTGCCGTATTCGTCGTAGCTGACCACCCCCTCCTCGAGAAATGCGTCCACGCGCGGGCGAAATCCTGTTGCCAGGATCACGCCGTCAAACGGTTCTTGTGTTCCATCCGTGAATATGACCCCATCTTCGGTAAACCGTTCGATGCCTGGACGGACAGTGATCTGGCCGCCCTGAATTAGCTCGACAGTACCCACGTCAATCAAGGGGATACGGGCCTGGTGTTGAATCTGGCTAATGGGTCCACGCGGGAGTTTGCGCAGGCCGTATCGCGTGAGGTCCCCCACGGCCATGCGCAGAATTGGGCCAGTCAGCAC
>CAZFUK010000938.1:0-1916 GCA_964522005.1 uncultured Anaerolineales bacterium
ACGTCGAAGACGGTACGCTCATCCTCATTGGTTCCACGACCGAGAACCCGCACTTTGAGGTAATAGGCCCCTTACTGTCAAGATCGCGGCTGTTCCGCCTGGAACCCCTGGACCACGCGCAGACCCTCGACCTCCTCAAACGCGCCCTCGCCGACCCCGAACGTGGCTACGGCGCACGCCAGATCAGCATCACCGACGAGGCCATCGAACACCTCGCCTTCGTCGCCGGCGGTGACGCCCGCACCGCCCTCAACGCCCTCGAACTCGCCGTCGAGTCCACCCGCCCCGACCCCGACGGCGTCGTCCACATCGACCTCGACATCGCCCAGGAGAGCATCCAGCGCCGCATGGTCCGCTACGACAAGGGCGGTGACGAGCACTACGACACGGTCAGTGCCTTCATCAAGAGCGTGCGTGGCTCCGACCCCGACGCCGCCCTCTACTGGCTCGCCAAGATGATGGTGGCGGGGGAAGACCCTGAGTTCGTCATGCGGCGGCTGCTCATCCTGGCGGGCGAGGACATCGGGCTGGCGGACCCGAGGGCGGTGCAGGTGGTGGCAGCGTGCGCCCAGGCCCTCCAGTACGTGGGCTTGCCGGAGGGCAAGTATCACCTGGCGTTGGCGACGGTGTACCTGGCGACGGCGCCCAAGTCGAACAGCATGACGCAGTACTTTGGGGTAGAAAGCCTGATTCAGGAGCAGGGGGCGGGGGCGGTGCCGATGCACCTGCGAGACGCGAGCTACAAAGGGGCGGCGAAGTTGGGGCATGGCCAGGGCTACCAGTACCCGCACGGCTTCCCGGGCCACCACGTGGCGCAGCAGTACCTGCCCGACTCGGTCGCCGACCGCCGCTTCTACGACCCCAGCGAGGAGGGCTACGAAGCGGAGATCAAGGCGCGCGTCGAGCGGTGGCGGGCATCAGGGGACGAGTGAGGAGCGAACATCGTGTTCACCGAGAGTCCCAGCCTCCTTCGGATCGTCATCCTGTGGTTGCATCCTAATATCGGTAGACAATCACGCGCTCCATCCTACGTAGCGTGGGGTTGACCTCTTGGACGCGGTAAAGGGCCTGCCACCATAACGGGAAGCGCGAAAACGCGACCACTTCGCTTGGTTTGAATTCCTTGATCAGTTCAAGCTTCGGCTCAAGCTGCTTGATGTCCTGGGGATCATCAAGGCCCCACTTGTACGTCGCACCCGTGCCCCCGACGTTCGAGCCAGCTCTTTTCACAATGAAGGAATTGCAGATATCGAAGATCATCTGGCCGCTGGGGAAATGAGCGACCACCGCATTGAGGAGCGCTTTCACTTCCGTTTCGCTCAAGTAGTGCAGCACTCCTTCGGCAATAAACAGCCCAGGTCGGTCCCGTGGCACATCGTCCATCCAGCGCAAATCATCCAGCTGTGCACCAATTACATGATAGGCGGCGTCCCGTTCGGGAAACAGTTGACGTCGAAGGGCGATCACATCGGGATAATCCACGTCGTACCACTGGACACCAGCAGGTGGGTTGATTCTGAAAACACGACTATCCATGCCGCAGCCCACATGGAGCACGATGGCATCCGAGTGATCAGCCAGAAAGCGGGTCGTGAGCAGATCAAAGGTCGCGGCGCGCGTGGCGATGATGGTAGGTCCGATATCTTTCCACATACTCCACGCAGCCACTCCCGTTAATTGCTTGCTCATGTCATAATCGATATGCTGCATAGCCTCTTCAGCCCAGGGATCGCGCAAGATGGGATTCTTCCACTGGCTCTGAATCGCTCGACCGCTCAAGGTCATGAGCATCGTTTCTTTTTCTTTTGTGAACTGGAGTTTATCGTTTGTCATTGTACGTCTCCTTGCATATTGTTTGCTTAGCTGTACTCCTAAGCTTCTTGTCTGACAGCTAAAGAGAGTGTAAACTGTCAAGG
>CAZFUK010000939.1:0-1915 GCA_964522005.1 uncultured Anaerolineales bacterium
GGTGAGCGTAGCGACGACTAAAAATAGAGTAGACATAAGTGGCTAGACGCACAAACGCCCAGACCGAAGTCTGGGCGCTGTGCTCGCGGAGGCATCACCGTTACGCAAGCTTGGCGGTGATGCTCCGAGTACTACTGGCGTATTCCATGAGCATCACCTCCTGCGATTAAAGATAGCAGAGGGATAAATTGGTAATGGTCGGTGTGCCGCTTACGATGGGTATATTATCGTGAAAACACTGGCGTTTGTCAAGGGCAAATGGGGGGATTTTTCAGACTTTGGCCCAAAATAGCGAGTTGTGCTATACTAACCCGCTGACGCCGCACCTATCATGATCCGAGGAGGCAGTTTTCCTTGCGCGCTAAACCTCTGTTGATTCTCGCCCTGTGCCTGGCGCTGCTACTGGCCGTCGCGGCCTGCCAGACGAACCCTCCGGCAACCTCCACCCCGACGCCCGGTAGCGTCAACCCCCCGCCCGGCCAGACGGCCGCGCCTCCCAGTGGCATTGTCACCCCCGGCGCTTCGACCCCGGTCCGCATCCCGACCAATACCCAGCCGCCGGGCTATGCCGCCCCACCCACCGCCACCGTGCCGCCCGCCGCCTATCCCGGTGGGACACCCACGACGGCCCGCTAACGGGAAGCCCACGCTACAACCATCCTAAAACAAGGCAAGAGACGCGACCTGTCGCGTCTCTTGCTGTGTGCCTCTGTCTGAAGCGACGCTGGTTACGCCGGCGTGGGAACGGGCGTCGGCTCGTCGGTGGGCCGCGCCCCCATCAACGCGACGAAGTCCTGGAAGTCCAGGGTCTCGACCTCCATCAGCCGCTTCGCAATTGCGTCCAGCTTGTCGCGGTGGTCGCTCATGATGCGCCGCGCCGTCTCATACGCCTCGGTGACGATGTCCTTGACCTCGGCGTCAATCTCCTCGGCCACGGCCTCGGAGTAGTTGCGCTGCTCGCCAATCTCGCGGCCAAGGAAGACCATCTCCTCCTTCTCGCCGAAGGTGATGGGGCCGAGCTTGTGGCTCATGCCGTACTGCGTCACCATGGACCGCGCGATCTTGGTCACCTGGTCCAGGTCGCTGCCCGACCCGCCGCCCGCGCCCGTGGTAATCGAGTTGAAGACCAACTCCTCGGCCACGCGGCCGCCGAGCGCGGAGGCGAGCTTCGCCTTGAACTTGGCGACGTTGTAGAACTTGTAGTCGGTCTCCGGTAGGTACATCACGAAGCCGCCGGCCATGCCGCGCGACACGATGGTGATCTTGTGGATCGGCTCGCTGGCGGGCATCATGTAGGCGACCAGGGCGTGACCCGCCTCGTGGTAGGCCACAATCTTCTTCTCGTCGGCCGAGATGACGCGGCTCTTGCGCTCCGGCCCCATCACCACCTTCTCCATGGCGTCCTGCATGTCCTTCATGGTGATGGCTTTCGCGCCACGCCGCGCCGCCAGGATGGCCGCCTCGTTGACCATGTTCTCGATGTCCGCGCCGGAGAAGCCGGGCGTGATCTTGGCGCAGGTCTCGAGGTCCACGTCGGGGGCCAGGGGCTTGCCACGGGTGTGAATCTTGAACATATTCTTGCGGCCCGCCACGTCCGGTCGGTCAATGATCACACGGCGGTCGAAGCGGCCGGGCCGCAGCAGCGCCGGGTCCAGGATGTCGGGCCGGTTCGTCGCGGCGATGACGATGACATGCGTGTCGCTGTCGAAGCCGTCCATCTCGACCAGGATCTGGTTGAGGGTCTGCTCGCGCTCGTCGTGGCTGCCACCCAGCCCCGCGCCACGATGGCGGCCCACCGCGTCAATTTCGTCCACGAAGATGATGCACGGGCTGTGACGCTTGGCCTGCTCGAACAGGTCGCGCACGCGGCTGGCGCCCACGCCCACGAACATCTCCACGAACTCCGAGCCGCTGA
>CAZFUK010000940.1:0-1914 GCA_964522005.1 uncultured Anaerolineales bacterium
GAATTCCAAAAAAAGAGACACCTGACAGATTTTGCAAAATCTGTCAGGTGTCTCTTTTAGCCGAGGCCAGCGCGTTACGAAATCTCAGCGAGTACCTGGTGGAGCATTACGCCCTGGCCGAGGGTCACATCCAGGCGGCTGACCGTCCCGCTGCGGGGCGCGGTGATCTCGTTCTCCATCTTCATGGCTTCCAGCACCATGATCGGCTGGCCGGCTTCCACCGGCTGGCCCTGGGTGACCAGGATGCGGGTGACCAGGCCCGGCACCGGCGCTTTGACGCGGGCGTCGCCGCTCACGGGGCGGGTAGTCACCGCTTCCAGGTCGTGGACCTCCAGCGCATGCCGGCCGCCCGACCACTGGAGCCAGCGCAGGTCACGGTCCACGACGATTTCGTAGGGCCGGCCGGCCACGATGATCCAGTTCATGGCTTCGGGGCTGACCAGGCCCGGCACGCTCACCGGCAGGCTCTGGCCGTTGACGACCACGCTTAGCTCGCCGTCCGTGCCCTGGGGGGGCCGGACTTCCACCTCGAACGTCTGCCCGTCAATGGTCACACCAATCTTGCTCATGATTGCTTCTCTTCGTAGAGTTCGATTAGCACGCCGTGGGTCGCCTTGGGATGGACGAAGGCCAGGCGGCGGCCGGCGCTGTTGGTGACGGGGGTGGGGTTGATGAGCTGGACGCCCTGCTCGTTCAGACGGGCCAGGACGGCGTCCAGGTCGTCCACTTCCAGGCAAATATGGTGCAGGCCCTCGCCGCGCTTCTCCAGCCACTTCGACAGGCCGCTCGTCGTGTCCGTCGGCGCGACCAGTTCGACCTCACTGCCCCCCACGGGGAAGAAGGCCACCTGGGCGTGCTGCTCCGGCTCGTCGCTGATGTGGCTGAAGGGCAGGCCGAGCTTGTCGGCGAAGAAACTCACCGTGGCGTCCAGACCCTGGACCGCGATGGCGACATGGTCAATGCGTTTAATCACGTTCTCCTCCTCAACTTAGAACACCATCGAGGGCGTGTAGGGTTGGAAGACGCCTTCCAGGGTTCCGCAAATCTCGCCAATGGTGGCCCAGGCCTCGACGGCGTCCACCAGGTAGGGCAGCAGGTTGGCGTCGGTCTCGGCGGCGCGGGCCAGGGCGGCCAGGGCGGTCTGGGTGGCGGCGTTGTCGCGGCGCGCGCGCAGGGCCTCGACCTTCTCGATCTGGCGCGTCTGGGACTGAGCGCCGACGCGGAGAATGTCTGGGTGGTGGTCCTCGGTCGTCTGGAAGCGGTTGACGCCGACGATGACGCGGTCGCCCGCCTCGACCTCGCGCTGGAAGCGGTAAGCGCTATCCTGAATTTCGCGCTGGACGTAGCCCTGCTCGATGGCGGGCAGCGGGCCGCCCAGACTGTCAATGCGGTCCAGGTACTCCTGGGCGCGGCGTTCCAGTTCGTCGGTCAGGCTTTCGACCAGGAAGCTGCCGCCGAGCGGGTCGGGCGTGTCGGCCACGCCGGTCTCGTAGGCGATGATCTGCTGGGTGCGGAGGGCGATCTGGACTGACTCTTGGGTGGGCAGGGCCAGCGCCTCGTCGCGCGAGTTGGTGTGGAGCGACTGCGTGCCGCCGAGGACGGCGGCCAGGGCTTGCAGCGCGACGCGCACCACGTTGTTGTCGGGCTGCTGGGCGGTCAACGACGCGCCCGAGGTCTGGGTGTGGAAGCGCAGGACCCACGAGCGGGCGTCCTTCGCGCCCAGGCGCTCGCGCATGAGCTTGGCCCACAGCCGGCGGGCGGCGCGGAACTTCGCCACTTCCTCGAAGAAGTTGTTGTCGCAGGCAAAGAAGAACGACAACTGGGGCGCGAAGGCGTCAATGCTCATCCCGCTCTTCAGCGCGGCCTCGACATAGGCCAGGCCGTTCGCCAGGGTAAAGGCGATTTCCTGCACCG
>CAZFUK010000941.1:0-240 GCA_964522005.1 uncultured Anaerolineales bacterium
GTGGCATGCTGCCCCTGACCGCCACCGCCATCGTGGCCCTGAAGGGGAACATCTACTACGGGCTCTGGTATCCGGTGATCGTCTCCATCATCACGGTGGTCATCGGGGGACTGTTCCTCAAGGAGACCAAGGACCGCGACATCTCGACCTACGAGCATTGACGGGCGATCCCGTCCCAAGACACAAGAAGCGCCCCGAAAGGGGCGCTTCCTTGTTGCGTCTGGACGGGGCCGAAAGCCT
>CAZFUK010000941.1:250-1914 GCA_964522005.1 uncultured Anaerolineales bacterium
CTGTACCACAAGCAGCCCACGCACCGCCACCCCCCGACCTCCGCGCATGGAGGGGCGAGCCCGCCCCACCACACACCACGCCCCCCGAACGGGGCGCTTCTTCCATGGAAGGTCGGAAAGGCCTGGCGGAAACCTACTCCGCAGACTCCTCGACCTCGGGGAGGGCGTAGTCCACGAGCTCGACGAGGGCCATGTCCGCGCCGTCGCCGAGGCGGCTGGCCATCTTGAGGATGCGGGTGTAGCCGCCGGGACGGCTCTCGAAGCGCTTGCGGAAGTCGGCGCTGAAGAGCTTCTGGACGGCGTCCTTGTTCCCGAGGCGGCTCATCGCCAGGCGGCGGTTGGCCACGGAGTCGGTCTTGGACAGGGTGATGAAGGGCTCCACGTAGATGCGGAGCTCCTTGGCCTTGGGAAGGGTGGTCTCGATGCGCTCGTGCTGGATGAGCGCGGTGGCGAGGTTCTTCATCAGGGCCTTGCGCTGATTGGTGCTGCGGCTCAGGCGGCGGCCGGCGAGGTTGTGGCGCATGGTTGGCTCCTTAGACTTCCTGCTCGAGCCGCATGCCCAGGGAGAGGCCGATGCGCGCGAGCTCGTCCTTGATCTCCTGGAGGGACTTCTTGCCGAAGTTCTTGGTCTTCATCAGCTCGGCCTCGGTGCGCTGCACCAGCTCACCGATGGTGGTGATGTTGGCGTTCCGGAGGCAGTTGTTGGCGCGGACGGACAGCTCGAGCTCCTCGACCGACTTGCCCAGCCAGGCGTTGACGCTCTCGCCGGAGAGGGCGGGCGTCGAGGAGTCCTCGTCCACGTAGTCCTCGTCCTGGCGGGCGAACACGAGGAAGTGCTCGCGCAGGATGAGGGCGGCGTCTGACACGGCCTCCTTGGGGGACACCGTGCCGTTGGTCCAGACCTGCAGGGTGAGCTTCTCGTAGTCGGTGCTCTGGCCCACGCGGGCCGGCTCGACGATGTAGTTCACGCGGGTGATGGGGCTGTGGTTGGAGTCCATGGGCACGAAGCCCAGGCCCAGGCCCTCGTCGTGGTTGCGGTCCGCGGTGACGAAGCCGCGGCCCATGCCGACCACGATCTCCATCTCCAGCTCGCCGTCCTCGCCCAGGGTCGCGATGTGCACGCCGGGGTTCATGACCTCCACGTTCTGGTTGGTCTTGATGGCCGCGGACGTGACGACGCCCTCGCCCTTGGCGGACAGGGTGACCACCTGGGGCTGGGAGGAGTGGAGCTTGAAGGGGATCTCCTTGAGGTTCAGGAGGACGTGGGTGATGTCCTCCCAGACGCCGGGGAGCGTCGTGAACTCGTGCTGCACGCCCTTGATGCGCACGTTGGTCACGGCGGCGCCCTGGATGCTGCTGAGCAGCACCCGGCGCAGCGCGTGGCCCGCCGTGGTGGCGAAGCCGCGCTCGAAGGGGTAGGCCACGAACTCGCCGTAGGACGCCGTCAGGGAGCCGGCGTTGGTCTCGGCGAAGCGCGGGCGCTGGAAGTCACTGAGGTTGAGCATCGGTCTCCCTTACTTGCTGTAGAGTTCGACGATCAGCTGCTCGTTGATCTCGAGCGTGATGTCTTCACGGGTGGGAGTGCCGATCACCTGGCCCTTGAAGGCGCCGGCGTCGAGGGTGAGCCACTTGGGGATGCCGCGGCCGGCAGCGGTCTCGACGGA
>CAZFUK010000942.1:0-1218 GCA_964522005.1 uncultured Anaerolineales bacterium
CACTCAGGGCGACATCGGCGGCGGGCGGCGTGTCAAGGCTGGTGGTGAGGATGCTGCCCGGCGGGGCGGCGGGTACGCGAATCTCGCCGATAGGCGCGCCGTCGCCGCTGGCGGCGATAGTGGCGGGCGGGCCATCCGCATCGCGCCGCCAGCGCAGCATGAGGCGCGGCGCGTCCAGGCTCGTGTCCCAGTCGGCGCCGACGAGGGTCACGCCATCGGCCAACCTGGCGCGCAGGGGGCGAAGGGTGGCGGGTAGGTCGCTGGAGGCGCGCAGGGTAACATCGGCCAGGGTGATGGGGGCCGGGCTGAGTTGGGTAATGCCGCCCGCTCCGCCGCGATATGCGCCCGTGATGAGGCGATAGTCGCCGGGTGGTGTGTCCGGCAGGATGTTCACGCGGTGGCGCGTGACGAGACGGCGACCCGCGCCCAGCTCGGCGGCGCGGCGGGTGACGTCGGCCTGGCCGACGACCTGCCCCGCGCTGTCAACGAGGTGGACGTAGAAGGACGTATCGGCGGGGGCGGCCTGATTCAGACTCCAGTACAGGTCCACGACGAGGGTGTCGTCGGTGGTGATGGTTGGCTGGCCCGCGAGCGGCGGCGCGGCCGGGCCGATGGCGATGCGCGCCGCGTCCAGGTTCAGCCCGGCGGCGAGGGCGGTGTTGAGGGGCGTCGCGTCGGCGGGCGGCTGCGGGTCGCCGCGCTGGGCGAGGAAGCCGTTTGCCAGCGGCGCGATGCTGAAGGGCGCGCCGTCGTAGGCGCGGGTGCGGTTGGTGGCGACGGCGGGGCCGCGCTGCGTGGCCGCCTCCAGTCGCCGCCGCCAGGTGTCGGGGTATTGCTCGGCGCCGACCGGGGCCACGTAGTCGATGGTCACGTCGGGGCGCTGGCCCTCGACGAGTTGCAGATACCACAGGGGCGTCACCTGATGCCAGCCCGCCAGCACGGGGGCGTTGGGCGGGGCGGCGCGCAGCAGCGCCTCGGCCTCCTGGCGTGTCCCGTCGTCGCGATGCAGCGCGGCGAAGCTCGGCCACAGTCCGGCGATGTTCCAGACGGCGAGGGCGGTGACCAGAGGCAGCCACAAGAGAGATTGGAGATTGGAGATGGGGGATTGGGGACTAGCTCCTGAATCCCGAATCCCTAATCTCCAATCTCCAATCTCTAATCCCCCGCCAGCGGCGATCAGTAGCGCCAGGGCGACGTACGCGGGCAGCATGTACTCGA
>CAZFUK010000942.1:1228-1914 GCA_964522005.1 uncultured Anaerolineales bacterium
CGATGGTCTGGGGGGCGCGGTAGGTGATGGCGACGAAGGCGGGCACGGCGAAGCCCGCGCCCAGCAGCAGCGCCACTGGACCCCGGCGCAGCAGGGTCACGAAGCCCACGACGGCGACCAGCAGCAATGGCCAGCCGAACTGAATCAGGAGGATGTCGGCCAGGATGCGCAGGCGGCCGGGCAGGATGTCAGGGCGGGCGAAGGCGAACATGTCGCCGCCGAAGCCGCGCGCCAGGCCGTGGTTGAGCCAGGCGTCCAGGGAGCGCAGGGAGTCGGGCTGGGGCGGGAGGCCGGGCGCGCCGCGCAGAGGCAGGTACAGCCAGGGCAGCAGGCCGAGCGCGCCGACGGCCACAGCGGCGCCGAGTTGGGTGGGGGTGGCGGCCGGTCGGCCCTGCCGCCGCGCGCGCCACCAGGCCCAGCCGACGGCCAGCCCGGCGACGGCCAGCGGGAAAGCCAGGCTGCCGTGGTCGGTGACGGCCAGCGCGCCGACGACGGCCAGGGCGGCCAGTCGCCCCGCCGTGGGGCGGGCGATGGCGCGCAGGGCAAGCCACAGGATGAGGGCCGTAAACAGGGCGACCAGGATGCGGATGTTGGCGGTGGTGGCCTGCGACCAGAAGGTCGTCGCGCCCATAAGGGCCAGCGCGCCGGCGAGGGCTGCGACGGAGGACACGGCGGGTGAGGCGAAC
>CAZFUK010000943.1:0-1913 GCA_964522005.1 uncultured Anaerolineales bacterium
GTTGACATCTGTCGGCGGCTGGACGGCCTGCCCCTGGCGATCGAGCTGGCCGCCACGCGCATCGGGGTGCTGACACCCCACGCCTTGCTCAGCCGGCTTGGGCAGCGCCTGGCGCTACTGACGGCGGGCCAGCGTGACGCGCCCGCGCGGCAGCAGACGCTGCGAGCGACTCTGGCGTGGAGCTACGACTTGTTGAGCGAAGACGAGCGGCGGCTATTCCGACGGCTGGGGGTGTTCGCGGGGGGATGGACGTTAGCGGCGGCGGAAGCCGTCGCAGGAGATTGGGGAATAGAGATTGGGGATTCCGACTCGCCACTCGCCCTCCTCGACGGCATCGCGGCGCTGGTAGACCATAACCTGATAATGCGGGTGGCAGGCGTGGACGACGGAGAGCCGCGCTTCGGAATGTTGGAAACGGTGCGCGAGTATGCCCTGGAGCGGTTGGACGACAGTGGCGAGGCGGAGCCGATTCGAGCGCGTCATGCCCGGTTCTGCCTGCAACTCGCTGAAGCGGGGGCGATGGCTCTGATCGGGCCGGCGAGTTCGGTGGGGCTGCGGCGGCTGACCTCGGAACAGGAGAACCTGAGGGCGGCACTGCAGTGGCTACTCCACCGCTCGGATAGCGAGGCAGCCCTCCGCCTCGCTACGATGATGGCGAAGCTGTGGCTCACCCGAGGCTCCGTCAGCGAGGCGCGTAGCTGGCTGGATGCGGCGCTGCCCCACGTTGGCGGCATTCCACGCGAGATACAGGCCCCAGGCTATCTGGTGGCGGGGCAACTCGCGCAGGTGCAGGGGGACTATACCCAAGCAGAAGCCTACTTGGCGGTCGCCCTCATGCAATACCAGGATATAGGCGACATGGCTGGCCTGGCGAGGACCTGGATGCTGATGGCGTTACGAGCGCGGGACCAGGGCAGCGCGGAGACCTCGCGTGCATGGACGCAGGCGGCCTTGACCGCGGCGCGAGAGGTCGACGACAAAGGAACCATAGGCGACGCCCTCAGACATCTCGCTGCGGAGGCGCGTGACGACGGCGATTTCGTCACGGCACGGGCGCTGAATGACGAATCCATAGCTATCTTGCGCAGCCTGGCCGATGAAAGGCGGCTTGCCATTGCCCTGCACGGCGCGGCGTGGACGTCCCTGTTCCAGGAGGATTACAGAGCAGCGCGGCCTCTCCTCGAGGAGAGTGTGTCCCTGTTCCGAGGACTAGACGATCGGTATGGGCTGCCCCTAGCCCTCGGCACGTTGGGCGAGGTAGCTCTGGCTGAGGGAGAGTATGCCGGGGCGTACGACCTGCTCAGCGAATCTCTCCGGCTGAACCACGCCTCTGGCGACAAACAGGGGGTTGCCTATCGGCTGGAGGGGCTTGGGCAGCTAGCCGCGGTGCAAGGTCAGTCCCGCCGCGCCGCTCGGCTGTTCGGAGCCGCCGAGGGCGTGCGTGCGTCAACTGGAGCCACCTCCGTCCCCCTGTACCAGGCGCGCGTCGCTAGGGGCATCACCGCTACGCAGAGGGCGTTGGGTGTCGAGGCGTTCACCGCCGCCTGGGCCGAGGGCCGCGTGATGTCGCTGGACGAGGCGGTGGCGTATGCGCTGGGGGAATAGCAGGATGTGGTATGTGGTATAATGGGGGTCTCAGGAGGTCGTATGTTGAGTGTGACGCTGACCCTGACACCCGAGCAGCAGGCGCGGCTGCAAGAGGGGCTAGACCGCCGTGACCCGCACGCTGTGCGCCGCGTCCTGCTGGATGCCGTCGAGCCGACGGTGGAGACGTTGCTGCACGACGTGACGGGTGACTTGAGCGTGGAGGAGTTCATGATTCTCCTAGACCAAATGGCAGACATCGCGTCTCGCTCTCTGCCGCCCGACTGGCCCGGCCTCTCCGACTACGCCGTGAGCCGCGAGGGAATCTA
>CAZFUK010000944.1:0-1908 GCA_964522005.1 uncultured Anaerolineales bacterium
CGAGGCGGTGCAGTGGGCCAACATGCTGCTGGGCGACCTGGGCGAGACGGCGGTTCTGGCGCGGCATGGCCGGTTGGGCGAGGCCTACATGCGGCTGTTCCACCCGATCAAGTTCATGCTCGCCTCGCCGGCCGAGAGTCCCGACGATGTCGCCAAGCAGCTGCCGGGCGGCTTCCTGGTCGAGGACAAGTTCGACGGCGTGCGCGCCCAGGTCCACAAGCAGGGCGACCGGCTGGCGATTTTCTCGCGCACGCTGGACGAAGTGGCCCACCGCTACCCCGAACTGCATGCCGCGCTGTTGGCCCTGCCCGGCGAGTTTATCCTGGACGGCGAAATCCTGGGCTGGCGGGACGGCCGCGCCATCCCCTTCACCGAGTTCCAGGCCCGCCTGGGCCGCAAGACGGTAGACGCCGACCTGATGGCCGGCCTGCCGGTCGTCTTCATGGCGTTCGACCTGCTCTACCAGGACGGCGACGTGCTGCTTGAGCAACCCCTGCGCGAGCGCCGCCGCCGCCTGGAGGAATTGCTGGGCACGCGGGACGAGGGAATAGGGGATGGGGACACGGGGCACGCTTCACGCTCCACGCTTCACCCTTCTCTGATCCTCTCCCAGGCCCAGCCATTCCAGGACACCACGGCCCTGCCCGCCGCCTTCGACGCGGCGCGCGAGCGGGGCAACGAGGGCTTGATGGTCAAGGCGCCAGGCTCGACGTACAAGCCGGGGCGGCGGGGCAAGGAGTGGCTCAAGGTCAAACGGCCGCTGGCGACGCTGGACGTGGTGGTCACGGGGGTGGAGTGGGGCAACGGCAAGCGGCGGCACGTCCTGTCCGACTATACCTTCGCCGTCCAGGATGAGGAGGGGCGGCTGCTCGAAGTCGGCAAGGCGTATAGCGGGCTGACTGATGCCGAGATCGCGGAGTTGACCCAGTGGTTCCAGGCGCACACCCTTGAGGACTACGGTAAGTTTCGGCGGGTTGAACCGCTCATTGTCCTTGAGGTGGCCTTCGACAACGTCCAGCCCTCCGACCGCCACCCCAGCGGCTACGCGCTGCGCTTCCCGCGCATCGTCCGCGTCCGCACCGACAAGCTGCCCACCGACATTGATACCCTGGACGCGGTGCGGACGCTGGCCCGTAGGGCTGATAGGCCGAGACCCGAATGAGGTTTGACGACCAAATTCGGTCATGGGAACTGTAGGGGCGGGGTTTCCCCGCCCGTGCCAGACGTCGGGTATACCCGGCGCTGGCGGGCGCGGAAACCGCGCCTCTACAAGGTCCACATAATGAGGCGTCATGACCCTGCCCACCGAAATCCCACTCTTTCCCCTGCGCGTCGTCCTGTTCCCAGGCATGCTGCTGCCGCTGCACATCTTCGAGCCGCGCTATCGCCGCATGCTCCAGGTGTGCCAGGAGCGGCAGGAGCCGTTTGGCCTGGTCCTGGCGAACAGCGAGGGGCTGCCGCACCAGATCGGGACGGCGGCCCACATCCAGCGCGTCGAGCGGCTGCCGGATGGCCGCTCCAACATCCTCGTCCTGGGCCAGGAGCGCTTCCGCGTCCAGAACTTCCGCTACGACCAGCCCTACCTGGTCGGCCAGGTCGAAGCCTGCCCCCTGCCCGGCTCGCGTAGCCAGGGGGCCCTGCGGCAGGCGGACGGGGTTCGGACGCGGCTGCGCGACTACATGGTCGCCCTGGAAATGGGGGCCGGGCAACACCTGAGCATCCAGGACCTGCCCGACGAGGCCGATGGGCTGGCGAACCTGGTCGCCATCGCGCTACAGGTGGAGCCGGAGGTCAAGCAAACCCTGCTCGAAGCGGCCAGCGCGACCGAGATGCTGCGGCTGGAGCGCAAGCTGCTCGACACCGAGACTCAGATTCTACGCTACATGGAGCGCACCCGACCGCTGGCCG
>CAZFUK010000945.1:0-1906 GCA_964522005.1 uncultured Anaerolineales bacterium
TACCAGCGCTGGCTGGCCGACCAGGAACTGGCCGGCCGCCGCTTCACGCCGGACCAGCGCTGGTGGCTCGACCACATCGCCGAGCATATCGGCGTCAACCTGGCCGTCGCCCCCGATGACCTCGACGTGGGCGACTTCTACAATCGGGGTGGACGCATCGCCGCGCGGCGTGTGTTTGGTGCGGATTTGCCCCGCCTGCTGGAAGAGCTAAACTTAGCCCTGGCGGCGTGAGTGGTCTATGGGAGTGGAGGTGGATGATGACGTATGAGCAGGTGGTGGTGGAGGTCATGCGCTGGCCGGTGGAGGAGCGGCTGCGGCTGTTGGAGGTGATTGCCGTATCGGTTCAGGCGGAGCACGTAGACTCTGTGCCACGTGGGGTTCCTGCGGCGCGCCTGCGAGGTCTGTTGAAGCCCGAGGGGCCGATGCCAACAGATGAAGAGATGGAGGAGGACTATACGCGGTACCTGATCGAGAAGTACACATGATGCGTGCGCTACTCGACACGGACGTAGTCCTCGATCTCCTCCTTGACCGCCCCCCGTTTGCCGACACGGCTGAGGCGCTGTGGGAAGCGCATCGCCAGGGTCGGTTCGTGGCTTTCGTTTCGCCCATCACGCCGGTCAATGTCTTCTACCTCACACGCAAACTCAAGGGGGCGGCGGCCGCCCGTCAAGCCGTAGCCGCCTTGGTCGCGACGGTGGCAGTCTGTTCTGTGGATCAGGCTGTGCTGGCCGCCGCCCTGGCCCTGCCCTTCGCCGACTTCGAAGATGCCGTCCAACACGCCAGCGCCCAGGCCGCGGGCCTCGACGCCATTGTCACCCGCAACCTTGCTGACTACGTCGGGGCAACTCTTCCGGTCTACTCTACCGCCGACTTCCTCGACCGCCTGTTGGCGAATATAGATCCGCGCCCAACGAGTTGAAGGCCACAAGTGCCAGACGCATCGGAGACGAACATGATGGCCCGGGCCTCCGAACACACCTATAGCCAGCACTTCGAAACCCTCGTCGCGCTCGTCACGCACTTAGCCGCGAAGGGCAGCCAAGAGGCCGATGCAGCGAATCCGATCAACTTGGCGATACGGCTCGGTCTTGACGGCGACGAGGTCGTCGCCGTACTAGATCACTTCAGGGGCCTCTTCAGGCGTTCCCAAGAGCAGTATCCGTCGGAGCACGGCCCTCAGTACAAATACACACTCCAGCTGCGCTACGCTAGACGCAAGTACAAGGACGGGCAGTATATCAACGCAGGCGAGGCGCTGACGAATGAGGAGCTCTTCTCGCTGCTTGAGTTCATCACAAACAAGGTCACTGAGGAGCAGGAAAACGAACGGCACCGGCAAACGAGCCGCCTCACCCTGATTGGAGTGTGGATCACTGCCGCCCTCTCGCTGACCTCGATCATTGTCACGCTCGTTGTCACTTTTCTGAAGTAGGGAATGGATGTCGGTAAATAACACTAACAGCTTCCTCCCTTCCTCCTGGGCCTGGACGACCATTGGCGTAGTTGCTGATACGACAAGTGGCGGCACTCCTTTACGCGGCCATGCTGAATACTATGGTGGAAGCATTCCGTGGGTGAAGTCGGGAGAACTTAGAGATGGGCTGGTGATGGCTACCGAGGAAACCATCACGGACGTAGGGCTACGCAATTCCAGCGCAAAGCTCTTTCCGAAGGGCACTACTTTGGTTGCTTTGTACGGTGCTACCGTTGGCAAAACGGCCATACTCGGGATCGAGGCGGCCACTAATCAAGCGGTATGTGCCATATTCCCCAAGCACGACGCGTTCACAACTTCGTATATGGTCTACTGGTTGCAGAGCCAGCGCCAGAACCTCATTGACCTCAGCGCGGGTGGCGCGCAGCCAAACATCAGCCAGGGTATCATTCGCGATTACCCCTTCCC
>CAZFUK010000946.1:0-1904 GCA_964522005.1 uncultured Anaerolineales bacterium
ACCCTCCCCCTTCCCTACCAGGGAAGGGGGCCGGGGGGTTAGGTCGTCGGCCCTCCACCTCTCCCCCACCCCCTCCCCTTGAAGGGGAGGGGCGCTAGACTCCCCCTTCCCTAGGAGGGAAGCGGGCCGGGGGGTTAGGTCGTCGGCCCTCCACCTCTCCCCCACCTCGAACAGCCGCCGCGCCGCCGCCTGCGCCGTCTCCCACGCCTGGGCCGCCTGCGGCAAAGGCAAAACGGCCTCGAAGGCGGCCAGGGCGGCCAGGGCCAGCGCCGCCAGGTAGACGCCCTCGACGCGACGGCTCCCGACGAGCAGCACGCCCAGGGTCAGGACCGTCCACATCCCCAGGTGGGTCAACAGCGTGGTCGCGCCTGACTGGAGACCGTTGAGCCAGACCAGGCGCGACTGGGCGCGGGCGGCCGCCTCGGCGCGCTCCCGAACGCGCCCCGCCATCGCCGCCTGCTGTCCAAAGGCGACCACGTCGGGCAGGCCCTGGACCCCGGCGACCAGGTCGGCGTACAGGTCCGCCCGCGCCTCGACCAGGGCGCGGCTCGGCGCCTGGGCCAGGCGGCGCAGCCAGGCGGGCAGGGCTAGCCCAGTGAGGGCCACGAAGACGACCAGGGTCAGGGCCAAACGGGGGTCAAACTGGCCGAGGAACAGCGCGGTCCCCAGCGTCACAACCAGGGCGACGACCGGCGGCGCGACGACGCGCACGAACACGTCCTGGAGAGTCTCGATATCGCCCACCGCCCGCGCCAGCAGGTCGCCGCTCTGGGTCTGCGCCAGGCGGGCAGGCGCCAGGGGTTCAAGCGCGGTGTAGAACCAGACGCGGAGCCGCGCCAGGATGCGGAACGTAGCGTTGTGGGAGGTCCAGCGTTCGAGGTAGCGGAAGACGCCGCGCGCCAGCCCAAAGAAGCGCACGCCGACAATGGCGACGCTCAATTCCGCGACCGAGGGGCGCAGGGCGGCGGCGGAGATGAGGTAGGCCGAGGTCGCCATGAGGGCGATGCTCGACCCGATGGTCGCGGCGCCGAGCACGACGGCCAGCCCCATCCAGGCCGCGTAGGGACGGCTGAGCGCCAGGAGACGGCGGGCAACGCTCATGCGCCCACCTCCTGGCCGCCCACGAGCCGGGCGTACAGCCCGCCCTGGACCAGCAGGTCGGCGTGCCGTCCCGCCTCGACCAGCCGGCCGCCGTCCAGGACAACAATCTGGTCGGCCTGGTAGACCGTGCTCAGGCGGTGGGCGATGATGATGGCGGTGCGGCCCTGCGTCAGCCGCCGCGTCGCCACCTCAAGCTGGGCTTCCAGGTCCGGGTCCACCTGCGAGGTCGGCTCGTCAAGGATGAGGAGCGCGGCGTCCTTGAGGAAGGCCCGCGCCAGGGCCAGCCGCTGCGCTTGCCCGCCGCTCAGCCGCGCCCCGCGTTCGCCGACGAGCGTGTCGTACCCCTGCGGCAGCGCCTGGACCACCTCGTCCAGTTGGGCCAGCCGCGTCGCCTGCCGGACCTGATCTAGGGGCGCGTCGGGCCGGCCGAGGCGGATGTTGTCGGCGACGCTGGCGTGGAACAGGTATGGGGTCTGGGGCGCCCAGGCCACCCGCGCCCGCCACGCGTTGGCGTCCCAGGCGCTCAATGGCTCACCATCCACCAAAATCGCGCCCCTCGTCGGCTCGTCAAAGCGCAGCAGCAGGTTGACCAGGGTACTCTTGCCCGCGCCGCTCGGTCCAACCAGGGCCACGGTCTGGCCGGGTTCCAGGGTGAAGCTGACGCCGTTGAGGGCCGGCCGGTCGTCGCCGTAGCTAAAGTGGACGTCGTGGAAGCGGACTCGCCCTTCACCCCCGCCTTCCTTAAGGTGTCCCCTCTCCCTCTGCCTGTCCTCCTTTATGGAGGAGGAGAGGGTTAGGGTGAG
>CAZFUK010000947.1:0-1902 GCA_964522005.1 uncultured Anaerolineales bacterium
GGCGCGAAGGTGGTGTCGAAGAGCCCGGCAAGCGCCACGCCCTGCATCTCCAGCCGCGATAGGAGCAGCAGGTTGTCCACCAACTGGGTCAGCCGCGTCGTCTCGTCCACGATGATGCGCTGCGAGGCGGCGAACTGGGGGTCGTCGGCGCTCTCCATGGCCGTGATGTGGCCGCGAATGACGGTCAGGGGCGTCTTGAGTTCGTGGGACACGTTGCTGATGAAGGTGCGGTAGAACTCCTGCTGCTGGCGGCGGGCCGTGAAGTCTTCCAGGCTGAGCAGGACGCGGTCGCCGTCCAGGGGCACGGCGCGGGCGCGGAGCTTCAGACCGCTGGGCGTGTCGAGCGTGGCGGCGCGGGCCGCGCCGGCCAGCCGCGCCTCGGCGGCTAGCGCCTGCCAGGCCGACGGCAGCGTCTCGCCCAGGCCGCCGGCCGTCCACAACTCGCGCGCCTCGGCATTGAGTTCGACGCTGGGCGCCCCGCCGCTCCCGTTCATACCGAGGAGCAAAGCCCCATCGGGCAGGGCGGCCAGGGGAACGTCGGGCGCGGCCGGCGGAGCGGGCATCGTCTCAGCGCGGACGGGGGTGTGTCGGCGGCGGTAGACCAGCCAGGCCCAGGCGAGGACGGCGCCGGCTGCCATCGCGCCGAGCAGCCAGAGCAGGGCGTCCCACAGGGCGACGACAACCAGCCAGTCGTTCATCGCCGCCGGCCCTCGAAGCGGTAGCCGACGCCCCGCACGTTGACGATGTAGCGCGGCTCGCGCGGGTCCGGCTCCAGCTTCTGCCGCACCGCCCAGATGTGCTTCTCCAGCGTCTTGGTCTCGATGTCCATGTCGTCGGTCAGCCCAAACACCTGCTCCAGCAGCGTCGTGCGGCCAATGGCGCGGCCGGCGTTGTCCACCAGGACGCGCAGCAGCTCAAACTCCTTGGGCTTGAGGTGGACTTCCTCCCACTGCCCGCCGTGGCGAGCTTCGACCCGCCGCGCGAGGGTGTCAATGCGAAAGTCCTCGAACTCGACACCGGCCGCCGGCAGCCGCGCCTTGACGCGGGACACCAGCTCGCGCACGTCGAACGGCTTGCGCACATAGTCCGACGCGCCCAGGGCGAAGCCAATCTCCAGGTCGGCCACGCTGTCGCGCACAGTCAGGAAGATGATGGGGGTCAGGTCGCCGCGCTCGCGCAGGACGCGGCACACGTCCAGGCCACTGACCGTCGGCATCTCGATGTCGAGCACGATCAGGTCGGGGTGGACGGTCTCGGCCAGGTAGAGCGCCTCGTCGCCGTCACGCGCCGTCTGCACCGCGAAGCCCGCCCGCTCCAGCGCGGGCTGGACAAAGGTGAGGATATTCTCGTTGTCATCCACGACCAGGATGCGGCGCATACTGCCCTCTTTCACGAGCCGGGCCTCCTCGGTGGCCTAAACGCCACCGCTGGCTGGACCTCGCCGCGCCGTTTAGGGCGCGGGTTCAGCCTCACCCTTCACAACCGCCCGCCCCACCACCCGCCCCGCATTGTACCGCACCAGCCGCTCCAGCGCGGCGTCGAGGGCCTGCCCGATCTCGGCCTCAGGCACAGACGGCGGGGCGAAGACCGCCCACAGCAGGTCGCGGGCGTCGAGGGTCACCGCCGTGCGCTCAGCGTCAGCGGTCGGGCTGCCGAAGACGCCCGCCGCGTCGGCCAGGACGAGCTTGCCGCCCGCGTCCAGTGTCGGCTTGCCGATGCCCGCGTAGCTTTCCCCCGGCCGGCCCAGCCGGTAAACCACCTCGCCCTGGAGGCGCGCCCGGTCATAGACGCCCCACGGCAGCCGCGTCACCAGCGAGTGGAGGGTGTTGACGTCCACCACCGTGTTGACCTGGGGCAGCCCCTTGCCCTGCAACACGCGCCGCAGCAGCGCCTCGGACGCCG
>CAZFUK010000948.1:0-1901 GCA_964522005.1 uncultured Anaerolineales bacterium
CGGAAGCGGTCAACGCCGTCCTGGCCGGGCGCGACACGCTGGTCGTCATGCCCACCGGCGCGGGCAAGTCCCTCATCTACCAGTTGCCCGCCCTCGCCCTGCCCGGCGCTACCCTCGTCGTCTCCCCCCTCGTCGCCCTCATGAAGGACCAGGTGGACCACCTGGCCGCCCTGGGCAAGCCCGCCACCTACATCAATAGTTCGCTGCCCGCCGAGGAGCAGACCGGCCGGGTCGAACGGGTCGCACGGGGCGAGTACCGCCTCGTCTACGTCGCGCCCGAACGCCTGCGCCACCGCGTCTTCCTCCAGGCGCTCCTGGCGGCCGGCGTGAGTCGGGTGGCCGTGGACGAGGCGCACTGCATCTCGCAGTGGGGCCACGACTTCCGCCCCGATTACCTGAGCCTGGGCCAGGTGGTCACCCATCTCGGCCACCCGCCGGTGGTCGCCCTCACCGCCACCGCCACGCCCCAGGTCCAGGACGACATCGTCCAGCGCCTCGGCCTGCGCGACCCGGTCCGCCTGGTGACCGGCTTCAACCGCCCCAACCTGTACCTGGAGGTGCGGCCCACGGATGACGACGCCGCCAAGCTGCGCGAGGTCCGCGCTCTGCTCGACAGCGACCCCGGCCCGGCCATCATCTACACCGGGACGCGCAAAGACGCCGAGACGGTGAGCGGGTTCCTCAGCGGCCTGGGCATCGCCGCCGCCTTCTACCATGCCGGCCTGGACCCGACCACTCGCCGCCGGGTCCAGGACGAGTTTATGCAGGGCAAGGCCCGCGTCATTGTGGCGACCAACGCCTTTGGTATGGGCGTGGACAAGCCCGACATCCGGCTGGTCGTCCACCACAGCCTGCCCAGCAGCCTCGAAGCCTACTACCAGGAGGCGGGCCGCGCCGGCCGCGACGACCAGCCGGCCCGCTGCGTCCTGCTCTACGCGCCTAAAGACCGCTCCCTCCAGGAGTGGTTCATCGAGAACGACGCGCCGAACCAGTACGAACTGCGCGGCCTGCTGGGAACGCTGCGCCGCTTCGCCCGCGATGACCAGGTGCGCGTCTCCGACGCCGAGCTGGCCCGCTCGACGCGGCTGCCCGAGGTCAAGCTGCGCGTGGGCCTCAGCCAGTTGGCCCAGCTGGGCGTCATCGTCCACTTGGGCGACGACCTAGGCACGATGCGCTTCGAGGTCCAGCCCAACGCCCTGGACTTCGACCTGACCCCCGCCGCCGCCGATGTGGCCGAACGCCGCACCCACAAGCGCGAGAAGCTGGCGCGCATGGTGGCCTACGCCGAGGCGACGACGTGCCGCCGCCGCTTCATCCTGGACTACTTTGGCGACCCCAGCCCGCCCGACGCCGGCCGCTGCTGCGATGTCTGCCAGGCCCACGCTCAGAAGCCCATGACGGCCTACGCCGCCTTCAAGGCGGGCGTGCCGCCAGACGAAGGCGCCGCACTGGGCGCGCGGCAGGCCAGCACCACCGCCGAGTGGACCCTGCTCATTATCCTGGAGGCCGTCAAGAGCCTGGCGCACGGCGTGGGTCGCGTCAAGCTGGCCCAGATGCTGGCCGGGTCCCGCGCGGCCACCCTCGGCCAGTTGACCAAACACCGCCTGTACGGCAAGCTGGGCTTCGTAGGGCTGGGGCAACTCCAGGCCACGATTGACCAACTGGTGGCGGCGGGCTACCTCAAGCTCGTCGGCGCCGATGCCCCCCAGGTGCTGCTCACCCCGCGTGGTGCCTCCGCCCTCCGCGCTCGCGCCGCCATCAGCCTACCGCCGCTAGACCACGGCGGGCCGAGTCTCTCCCTCGACCAGAACTCGTAACCCTCGGAGCCGCTCCAATGCACACCGCGTCGCCCACTCGTCCGAGCGGAATGGTCGCGTTCCTCATCGTCTGGCTGGGCCAGA
>CAZFUK010000949.1:0-1893 GCA_964522005.1 uncultured Anaerolineales bacterium
GCGCATGAAGGACTCGTAAAGGTGGTCGACGGTCTGGGGCGGAGAGGCCTGCGACTCGGCGAGCCAGGAGACCCACGGGAGCTTCTCCTCGGTCCAGGCGGTCCAGTCGGCCTCGGACACGTTCCAGACTGCTACCCCAGGTCCTGGTCGGGCGCCCAGCGAGGTCGGCCACAGGTTGATCGCGATGGCTTGGTGGTCGCTGGCGTTGCTCGGGAGCATGGTGGTGTTCCACACGGCGTCGCTCGCAGAGGTCACGTCCGCAAAGGTGACGTCGGGTGCCGACTGCCTTGTACCACGGGTGAGCGTGGGGCGGCCGGTGTTGAGCACCTCCATGGCCGCCGAGTCGGCTGCGGAGAGGAAGTCGTCCGCGAGGCGTGACTTGGGCGCGCGCGTGTCCCAGCACGGATGGTGGGTGTTGGCGTCGCCTGCAACCAGGAGGAAGCCACGCCGGGTGGCGAGTGCACTGGTGAGCAGCTCGAAGGCGCGGAGGGCGGCCGCGGTGCAGCCCTGGGGCATGTAGAACGAGACCACGTTGGCAGGCATGGACATTCGAGGCAGCTTGAGCTCGGCCACCACGAACTCGAGGTCCGCTGTGGCGAGGCCGTTGGCCGTGCGGTCGGTCAGGATCTCTGTCGCCGCAATGTCGTTGCGCACCAGGATGGCCACGCCACCGTGCTTGGGGTCTGTGGGCCTGGGGCGCGAGATGCAGGTCCAGCCGGGCAGGGGCGCTGCGGGGTCGCCCCAGGTCTCGCTCAAGAGGGCGAGGTTCTTGCCGGTGGAGTTGAGGTCGCGAATGAGGTCGAGGCAGGGCGGTGGGGCCGGGGCCCTGGACTTGCTGGCGAGCATACCGCGCACATTGAGCTGGATGCAGCGGCACGCGTACTGGTGGGCGCTCGGCGCCAGGTTTGCTGCTTGGGGTGCGCTGTCTCTCGGGGCAGCGGGGCGCTGGCGGTCAGCAGCAGCGGTGGGCTGGCCGCCAGTGCGGGCGGACGGGCGTCCGCCCGCGGCCCCCTTCATTTTGGTAGGCGACGGACGGCCGCGGGCGCGGCAGGCGGGGCTCGCTTGAGGAGCGTGGTGAGCTCGTCGGTGGTGGCGGCCGTGGAGCGCTGGAGCTCTGAGGTAGTTGCTCTGGCTGCTTTGCGGTTGCGTGACGGTGAGAGGGGCAGCGCTGACAGCGACGAGGGCCGCGGGCTGCTTTCTCGCGAGTTGGCGGCGGACTGCGGGCGACGCAGGATGCGCACGCCAGTGGGCTGCGCACCAGAACCTGGGGCTGGAGCGGTCTTGGGCTCGGCCTGGGGCTCGGCAGGCGGGCGCACTTGAAGGAGGTAGGTCGTCATGCGGCGCCAGTTGGACCGGGCCCGCATGTAGCGCGCGGCCTTGATGTTTTTGAGCTTGACAAGGCGGGCGGTCAGTAGGCCCCAGTCCTTCGCTTTCCGGGAGCGTTTCCACTGGGCCTCAGAGGCTGCCGAAGCGGACGATCGCGGCTGGTCGAGCGGCTGGACAACACGCTTGCGGGTGTCGATGACGTAGCCCGATTCGGACACGTAGTCGTCGACGTCGGTGCGCTGCGCGTCGGCGTCGTCTCCGTTGCGGTGTGACGCTCCGCTATCTGCGTCTGCGTCCTCATTGGCGTCTCCGGCTGGGTCTCCGTTGCTGCCGGTGTGGTCCTCGGGGACGTCGTGGTTGGCGTCGGCGTCGGCGCCGGCGTCGGCATCGGCGTCGGCGTCGACGTCGGAGGCGGCCTCGGCGGCCTCGGCTGCGTCGCTCTGAGGGGCGCCGTTGTCTGCTCCTCGGACGTTGCTTGCGCGGTCGGTAGCGGCAGCTTTGGCCTTGCTGGCGGGGGCTCCGCGGGCAACGCGTGGGGGCTCGTCGGCGAGGTGGCCATTGAGGTGC
>CAZFUK010000950.1:0-1892 GCA_964522005.1 uncultured Anaerolineales bacterium
TCGCGCTGAGCGCATCCTCGACCCGGTGCTTCTTTTCCTTGAGCTCGGTCTCGGTCGCGGCGCCGACGCGGATGATGGCCACGCCGCCGCTGAGCTTCGCCAGGCGCTCCTGGAGCTTCTCGCGGTCATAGTCGCTCGTCGTCTGGTCAATCTGGGCGCGAATCTGCTCGATGCGGCCCTTGATGTCGCTCTCCTTGCCCGTGCCGCCGACGATGGTGGTGTTGTCCTTGTCGGCGATGACGCGGTCCGCGCGGCCCAGGTCGGCAATCGTCACGGTCTCCAGCTTGCGGCCGACTTCCTCGCTGATGACGAGGCCGCCCGTTAGGGTGGCGATGTCGCCCAGCATGGCCTTGCGGCGGTCACCGAAGCCAGGCGCCTTGACGGCCAGCGCGTTGAACGTGCCGCGCAGCTTGTTGAGCACCAGCGTCGCCAGGGCCTCACCCTCGACGTCCTCGGCGATCACGACGAAGTCGCGGCGGCCGGTCTGGACCAGCTTCTCCATGACGGGGACGATGTCGGCGGCGGCCGAAATCTTCTTGTCGGTGATGAGGATGTAGGGGTTCTCGATCACCGTCTCCATGCGCTCGGCATTGGTGATGAAGTAGGGGGAGATGTAGCCACGGTCGAACTGCATACCCTCGACGTACTCGGTCTCGAAGGACAGACCCCGGCTCTCCTCGACGGTGATGACGCCGTCCTTGCCGACCTTGTCCATGACATCGGCGATCAGGTTGCCGATCTCGCGGTCGGCGGCCGAAATCGTGGCGATGTTGGCGATGTCGTCGCGGCCCGTGACCTCAATCGCCATGTCCTTGATGGCCTTGACCACGGCCTCGCGCGCCTTCTGGATACCCTGCTGAATCTGCATCGGGTTGGCGCCGGCGGCCACGTTGCGCAGACCCTCGTGGATGATGGCCTGGGCCAGCACCGTCGCGGTCGTCGTGCCGTCGCCGGCCACGTCGTCGGTCTTGGTCGCGGCTTCCTTCAGAAGCTGCGCGCCCATGTTGGCGAACGGGTTCTCTAGCTCAATATCCTTCGCCACGGTCACGCCGTCGTGGGTCACGGTCGGCGCGCCGAACTTCTTGTCCAGCGCCACGTTGCGGCCCTTGGGGCCGAGCGTCGTCTTGACGGCAATGGCGACGGCGTCCACACCGGTCTTCAGCTCGCGCCGCGCCTCTTCCGAAAACATCAACTGCTTAGGAATTGCCTGTACTCCTCCAAATAGGATTGATCACTGATGACGAACGATGAGCGATGAACGATGAGCGATTGAGGTCAAAGAGCGTCCTAATCCCTGGCCCCTGACCCCTCGCCCCTGTTCTTACGCGGGCTGCTTCTCGGTCACGACGACGGCCAGGATGTCCTTCTCGCTCAGAATCAGGTACTTCTTGTTGTCGAGCTTGATCTCGGTCCCGGCGTACTTCTGGTAGATCACGCGGTCGCCGACGCCCACGTCCATCGCGGCGCGCTTGCCGGTCTCCTCGTTCAGGCGGCCCGGGCCGACGGCCAGGACGGTCCCTTCCTGCGGCTTCTCCTTGGCGGTCTCCGGCACGTAGATGCCGGTCGGCGTCATCTCGTCCTTCTCAATCGCTTCCACGATGACGCGGTCACCCAACGGCTTCAGGTTCATATGGATAATCCTCCCGACAGAAGTTTGGGATACTCTACAACTAGCACTCTCAGGCGAGAGTGCTAACTTCCATGCAGTATTTTACTCAACTTGGGGCAGATGTCAAGGGGGAGAGGGGGGATTTTCGGCGAATTTCGGGGGTATTTTAGCACTGTCGGGGGAAAAGTGCTAATTTCGCCGCACCCTGATGGTGTCATGCTGAGCGAAGCGAAGCATCTCGCGGTAGTGAGGCGAGACCCTTCGCCTTCGGCTCAGGGTGACA
>CAZFUK010000951.1:0-1890 GCA_964522005.1 uncultured Anaerolineales bacterium
TGGCCGGCCGGGGGGGCTGGTTGGGGGTGGCGACGCTGGAACGGGCAGCGCCGCCCTTCAGCGCCGAGGAGACACGGCTGTTCTCGGTCATGGCGAACCGCGCCGCGCTCGCCATCGAGAACGCCGCGCTCAATGCCCAGGTCGAGAAGGACCTGGAGATGAAGACGCTCCTGCTGCGCGAGTTGCAGCACCGTGTCCGCAACAACCTCCAGGCCATCAACGGCATTCTCTCGTTCCAGATGAGCCGTGATAGCACCGCCCAGGCGGCCATTACCGGCGCGATGCGGCGCATCAAGAGCATCGCCGCGACGCAGGACTTCCTGTTCAAGCAGGAGGGCGGCCCCATCCCCATGCGGCCCCTGCTGGAGGTCGTCGCGCACCAGTTGGCGACGCTATGGGCCTTGCCCGAGCAGAACTTGCAGGTGACGGGCGACCCGCCAGAGGTCGAGCTATCCATGGAGCGGGCGCAGATTGTGGGGCTGGTCGTCCACGAACTCATCGCCAACGCCTTCCAGCACGGTCTCAACGGCCGGCCAGGCGTGATTCGGCTGCACATCCAGCCCCGGCCCACCGGCGTGGTGGTCGAGGTAACCGACCCAGGCGGCTCGCTGCCGTCTGACTTCGACCTCAACGCCTCCTCGCTGGCCGGTCTCAAGCTGGTACAAATCTTGCTACAGAGAGAGTTCAGAATTCCGCTTCACATAGACACAGAACCAGGGCGCACGCGAGCGTGGTTCTCTATCCCACTCAGTTACTTCCCAACCCTGGCCTTGCATGAAGTGCCAGTGTCATAGGGGCCATGTCGCCAGACCGCCGAAGGGGGAACAGTGGCTGCATCACCGAACCTTAAAGTCCTCATTGCCGAAGATGATGCGCTCGTCGCGCTCAGCCTGCGCGGGCAATTGACCGAGTTGGGTCACGATGTCGTGGGGGAGGCGCGCAACGGCGAGGAAGCCGTGCACCTGACCAGTGAGACCAGTCCGGACGTGATTCTGATGGACATCAAGATGCCGGACATGGACGGCCTCACGGCGTCCCGCACTATCATGGAGCAGAACCCGACCGCCATCGTCATCCTCACGTCCTACGCCGACGACGCCTTCATCCGCGCCGCCGACCTGGTGGGCGTGATGAACTACCTGGTCAAGCCCGTGGACGAGAAGGAACTCGCGCCCGCCCTGCGCATCGCCCACAGCCGCTTCCGCGAGATGCTCGACCTGCGCCGCGAGGCCGAGTCGGCCCAGCAGGCGCTGCGCGAGCGCAAGATCGTCGAGCGCGCCAAGGGCATCCTCATGCGCCGCCTGGGCATCGGCGAAGAGGAGGCCTACGAGCACATGCGCCGCAAGGCGCGCGATCGCCGCATCAAGATGGCCGAGTTGGCGCAGACGATTCTTGCCGCCGACGACGTGCTCTAGCGAAAAGACCTGACAGGTTTTGACGAAGTCTCCGAAGGGGGAAACCTGTCAGGTCTAGGTGGATACCAATACGACGGCCCTGGTCAACCTGACCAGGGCCGTTTGTTACGTCTCCCTGGCCTGCTTCTGCAACTGGTAGAGCTGGTTGATGGCTTCGAGGGGCGTCAACTGGTTGACGTCAAGCTCCTTGAGCGCCTTGACCATGGGCGGCTCCGTGGCGAACATGCTGAGCTGCTGGGGGCGGACCTCGCCCGGCTTGGGCGCGCCCGGCGCCCGCGCCTCCTGCTCCAGGTCGGCCAGAATCTCAGCCGCGCGGTGGATGACGGCGCGGGGCAGGCCCGCCAACTGCGCGACATGGATACCATACGAGCGATCGGCGCCGCCGGGAATAATCTTGTGCAGGAACACGACCTGGTCGCCCTCCTCGGCCACGGCCACGTTGTAGTTGCGGACGCGCGGCAGGCGGTCAGCCAGT
>CAZFUK010000952.1:0-1888 GCA_964522005.1 uncultured Anaerolineales bacterium
CGCGCCATGTAGACGTCGCGGCGGTCGGGGTAGGGGCCAACCAGGCGATCCAGGTAGCGCGATTCAAACTTGTGCGTGTCCGTGGTCATCGTCTCCAGGTCGCTGATCCCGAAGTGGCTGACCCCGGCCTGGAACTGGTCGGCGAAGGTAAGCGCCGCCAGCGTGGTGTAGCCGCTGGCGCTCCAGCCGCGAATGGCGGTGCGCTGCGGGTCAACGAGTCCCTGGTCGATCAGGTACCGCGCGCCATTGACATGGTCCGCCACGTCGACAATGCCCCAGGCGTCATCGAGCCGGTTACGGTAGCTGCGGCCATAGCCGGTGCTGCCGCCGTAGTTGACATCGAGCACGGCGAACCCGCGCGAGGTCCAGTACTGTAGGGACAAGTTCATGGCGGTGGAAGTCGCGCCGGTGGGGCCGCCGTGGCTCTGCACCAGCAGCGGCGGCAGCTCGCCCGCGGGCGCGGCGAAATCCTTGTTCTGCGGCAGGTAGAGGAAGGCGTGCGCGGTGAGGCCATTCCCGGTCGGGAAGGAGACCGGCTGCGGCGCCGAGATGTAGCCGGGGTCGATCTCGACATCCAGCGAGCGCTTCAACTCGGCGAATGCCCCGCTGGCGTGGTGGTAGCGGATGATGGTGGTGGGGATGCTGGCGCTGCCGCCGACGAACAGGGCCTCGCCCGCGCGCACGGCGAGGTCGCCGATCTCGGTGTACGGGGAGGCAATGTCGGTCACCGTCCCGTGGCGCAGATCGACGGTGGCCAGATACCAGAAGCCGTCTCGCGTGTAGGTGGCCAGGATGGTGTCAGCATCGAGGTAGCCGTAGGTGGAGACACCGAAGACCCAGAGCGGGCCGCCGAACTCCGCCTCCAGATCGGTCACCTGCTCGTCGCCGCTCAGGCCGGGACGCCAGCGGTAGAAGTTCCACCATTCGCTGCGGTCGGAGACGAAAGAGAGTGTGCCGTCTGGCGCCCAGGCGGGCTGGAAGATCGACTCCTCCTTGCCGCCCGCCACGTGCTGCTTGCGGGCAATCGTGCCATCGTCTGCCAGCTCGGCCACCCAGAGCTCGCTGCCGTCCCACGGCATGTTCGGGTGGTTCCACTGAATCCAGCAGAGGCGCTGGCCGTCCGGGCTGAGGCGGGGGTAGGCGTAGAAGTCCGCGCCCTCGGTCAGCACCACCCCGCCGCTCTCGTCGCCCTCGAGACCGGTAGCGACGATGGTGTTCACCGCCTCGCCCGCGCCCCGGTGATCCTCACGTACGGCGATCAGGCGATTACGCGGGGTATCGAAGCTGAAATCGGCGTAGCGCAGGGCCGTTTCCGGCGTGATCGGGCGCGTCTTGCCGTCTGGCTCGACGCGGTAGAGGCGGGTGTCGTGGAAGTGCGCGAAGATGACCACGCCATCCTGCACCGCGTACGCGCCGCCGCCGTACTCGTGGACGCGGGTGCGCACGTTGGCGGCGTCTGGCACGGCGTTGACCGTGCTGCCATCCGGGCGGCGGCGCACCACCACCGAGCGCCCGCCTTCCTCGGCGCGCGACTCCAGCCAGTAGACATCCTCGCCATCGAAGCTGGGGTCGGAGACGGGCACCCGCCGCCCGGTGATCAACTCGGTGGAGATGGGCGAGTCCCAGGACCCGTAGGGCGCTACCGTAACCATGTGGCCTCCCGTGTGAGTGCGACAGCGTCATGCATCGCGGCATTGTCCCTGACCCGGGACCCATCCTGCACGCCGGGGGGTGCCCTCGCCGGGCTATCCGCGATAATGTGCCCAGGAATGCCACACGACAGAGGGAAACGGACTGATGCTGACCACGCTCGTTGGATTGACCGAGGACGAACTGGATACCCCCGCCCTGGTGGTGGATGTCGATACGCTGGACCGCAATATCGCCC
>CAZFUK010000953.1:0-1886 GCA_964522005.1 uncultured Anaerolineales bacterium
GCGCCTTTGTCTTGCACGCCGTCTGGCTCGCTGAAGGTGAAGATTGTTAAAGTCCCCTTTCACCCTGTCCGCCCTTGAACTTACCAGGGAAGGAGGAGCGGTAGGGGCGAGGTCACCTCGCCCGCGCCCCCGCCCCCCACCGTTACCCCTTCGCCGTCGCGCCCTCTTTGAGGACGCGGCGCAGGATTTTGCCCGTGGCCGACTTGGGCACCTGGGGGATAAACTCGACAAAGCGCACCTTCTTGTGGGGCGCTACCTGCCCGGCCACATAGGCCATGATCTCCTCGGCCGTGGCCTGGCCTTTGAGCACGACAAACGCTTTGGGCAGCTCACCCGCCTCTTCGTCGGGCACGCCAATCACAGCGGCGTCGGCGACCGCCGGGTGCGACACCAGCACGGCCTCTAGCTCGGCCGGCGCGACCTGGAGCCCCTTGTACTTGATGAGTTCCTTGGCGCGGTCCACAATCCAGAAGTAGCCGTCCTCGTCGGCGTAGCCAATGTCACCGGTGTGCAGCCAGCCCTCGGCGTCCACCGTCTGGGCCGTGGCCGTAGGGTTATTGAGATAGCCCTTCATAATCTGCGGCCCGCGAATCCACAACTCGCCCTCCTGACGCGGACCGAGTTCCTCGCCCGTCGCCAGGTCCACCACCTTGCACTCGGTGTTGGGAATGACCGTCCCGACGCTGCCAGCCTTACGGTCGTGCTCCGGACGCACCGCCAGGAAGTGCGTCACCGGGCTGGCCTCGGTCATGCCGTAGCCCTGGGTGACCAGGCAGCCCAGGCGCTGCTTGACGGCGTCCTCGATTTCGTCGCCCAGCGGCGCGGCGCCCGACAGCATGGCCCGCAGGCTGGACAGGTCGAACCTGTCCACCAGGGGATGCTTCGCCAGGCCCAGCACAATGGGCGGGACGAGGTAGGCATAGCTGATGCCGTACTTCTGCATCAGGCCGAGGCACTGCTCCATGTCGAAGCGGGGCATGGTCACAATGGTCGCGCCCCGATAGAGGGCGAAGCTCATGATGACGATCATGCCGTAGATATGGAAGAAGGGCAGCACGCCCAGCACCACGTCGTCCGGCCGCAACTCGATGCCCTCATCGAAGCCGAGGCCGTCCAACTGGGCGATGTTCGCCACGAGATTGGTGTGGGTGAGCATGACGCCTTTGGGCAGCCCCGTCGTGCCGCTGGAGTAGGGCAGAACGATAATGTCCTCCCTGGGGTTGATGGACACCTCGGGCAGCCGCCCGTCGCTCTTGAGCAGGCTGGCGAAGGGCGTCGCGCCCTCGGCCTCGCCAAAGACGAAGATTTCCCGAATGCCGCCCGCCTCAGCCGCCGCCTGCTGGGCGTTCGCCATGAACTGGGGGATGGTCAGGATGTACTGCGCCCCGGAGTCGCGCAGTTGGTGGGCGAACTCGCCCACGGTGTAGAGGGGGTTGGTGGTGGTGACGACGCCGCCCAGACTGGCGACGGCATGGAAGGCGACGGCATACTCGGGCAGGTTGGGGCTGTAGATGGCGAAGACGTCGCCCTTCTGGAAGCCGCGTTGGGCCAGGCTGGCCGCGACGAGGCGGATGGCGCCGACGAGCTGGCCGTAGGTCAGCGTGCGGCCCGTGGGGCCGTCAATCAGGGCGGGCTTGTCAGCGCGCTCGGTGGCGTGCTGGAACAGAAACTGGGTAAAGGGAACCTCGGGGATGACAACGTCGGGGTCCGGGGAACGGTAGGGCATCCTTGTCCTCCATGAATCAACCTGGGGGTCACGCTCTACATTGGGTCCCTTATCATACCCCGATGCGGGCCAGCCGTCAAAGCGGTCGGTATGGCCTCGGCCTGAATGCAGGGTTCTTTCAAAGTCGTAGTCCATGAGGTACAATCCTCCCGACCTACCA
>CAZFUK010000954.1:0-1886 GCA_964522005.1 uncultured Anaerolineales bacterium
CGCCACCTGGTGGGTCCGCCAGTCCATCACGCGCGCGCTCGCCGACCAGGGCCGCACCATCCGCGTCCCCGTTCACATGAACGACCGCATTCGCAAGGTCTACCGCGCCGCCCAGGACCTGGAGCAGGAACTCGGCCGTCAGCCGACGCCGGAAGAAATCGCCCAGGTCGTGGACCTGCCTGCCCACAAGGTCCAGCGCGCCCTGAAGGTCTCGCGCCGCTCCCTGTCCCTCGAAAAGCCTGTGGGTGAAGAGGGCGACAGCGAACTGGGCGAGTTCATCGAGGACGAGACCAGCCCCAGCCCGGCCGAGAACGCGGCCCAGCGCATGCTCCGCGAGCAGCTCGAAGAGATGTTCATGTCCCTCTCGCCCCGCGAGGCGCGCATCCTGGAGATGCGCTTCGGCCTCCGCGACGGCCACAGCTACACGCTGAAGGAGACCGGGCAGAAGTTCGGGCTGACCCGCGAGCGCATCCGCCAGATCGAGCAGGAAGCCCTCGCCAAGCTGCGCCAGCCGCAACGCTCCGGCAAGCTGCGCGAGTACCTCCACTAGGCCGGCCCCAACCGCACACGAATCCTGCCACGCCCCGTTTTCAGCCTGAAAACGGGGCGTCGTGCATACCCCGTCCCTCGCCGAGCCCCTTCGCGCCAAGGAAATTTCCTCGCCCCGCAACGACTACCCCTGTCTGTCCGTTATCTGTAATAGCAGCCGTGTATCCCGACAAACACCTGTGACAAGCGGTAGTGAAACTTTGTTCACGCCCGCGACATTTTACATATCGCAGTATCTTTGATGACGCCCCCAACGTCATCAACAACAGAATGCTGGTCAAAGCGGTGCGAACTGAGAGGCGCGCCGCTGCGAAAGGATCGAGTATGTGGAGGTCTCCCCTCCGAGTAGCCCTGGTCCTGCTACTCGGTCTAACCTGTATCCTGCTGGTTCTGGGTTCCTATCCCACCCAGGCAGTCACGGCCGAGCCGTTGGACGCGACCAGCACGCCCGTCCCCACGGTCGTGCGGAACGTGAACGTCCGCGTGGAGGCGATCACCGATTGCCCGGGGGATTGGACGGTCACCAATATCCAGTCGCCTAGCGCCCCTTCGTTTACGTTGCGGATTTCCGATGCGACCCGCTTCATCAACTCAACCTGCCGCGACATTCGTGTAGGTGACACGCTCCAGGTGCGTGGGACGGCGCCCCTGGGGGAACCGACGATCACCCTGCTCACCGCGCTCGCGGTGGTGCGCGTGGGAACACCGCCCACCCCAGCCACCGCCCAGACAATTACCTTTCGGGGCACCGTCATCGGGAACCCGCGCCCGGTCTCGGTCGGCTATGATGTCCAGTTCAACACCGAAGTGAGCGGCGCCATCACCGTGACCATCCCGAGCGCCCTTCTCGCCGGCGTCGTTCCCCAGCGCGGCGACAAGGCCGACGTCACTGCCCAGCGTCAGAACAACGCCTGGGTCGCCACACGCATCCAGTTCGTCAGCGCCACCTCCGACATCGGGTTCTCCGGCCTGATCGAAGTCGCCCCTAACACGCCTCCGTATCACGGCCAGTGGAAGATCGCCGGGCGCTGGCTCACCGTGAACGCCTTGACCACCATCACAGGCATTCCCAGGCCCTACCGGCGGGCGACGGTCGTGGCCGAAGCCCAGGGAGCCACCCTGCGGGCGAAGAGTATCCTCATAGACGCGACCGACGGCTCAGCGACCGCCTTTGAACTGTCCGGTATCGCCTCCATGACCGAAGGCGACCCCACCACGTCCACCTCGCGCGTGGGCTGCCTCCCCTTCACACTTGACCCGGGCGCCAGCAAGCCGGCGGGCATCACCGACTGGCGTCAATTGGGCGGCCGCGCGGTGAGTCTCTCGGGCAGCCGCAG
>CAZFUK010000955.1:0-1881 GCA_964522005.1 uncultured Anaerolineales bacterium
CCCAGGCGGTGGCCCACGACGCCCTGCCGCCCGACTGCGCCCTGGCCCTGGCCGAGGCGCTCCAGCCCGCCGACCCCGCCGGCGCGGCCGCTCTGCTCGCCGCCATCCCGCCCTCCACCACCAGCCTGCTCGGCGCGCCCGACGCCCTGGCCGCCGCCGTCCAGCAGGCCAACCAGGGCCTCCTCCAGTGGCGCGCCGGTCAGCCAGACAGCGCGGTCGTCAGCCTGCACGCTGCCCTCGACGGCCTGGAGCGCGTGGCGGGCTATCTACGCGGCGCCCTGGGCTGGGCCGAACTAGATTCGGGCTACCCCCTGACGGCGCAGCAGGAATTCGCCCGCGCCCAGGAAAGCGCCGACGACCCGCTCATCCAGCACGGGCACGGCGCGGCCCTGGCGGCGCTCGGCCATGAGACCGCCCTGGCCCACCTCCAGGCGGCCGCCGACGGGACCCCGCCCGACCACCCGCGCCGCCCGGCCGTGCTGCTCGACCTGGCCCGCGCCGACCGCGCCGCCGGCTGGACGGCCGAGGCCTATGCCACCTACCGCCAGACCCTCGCCGCCCGGCCCTACGCCGCCGACCTCCACCGCGAGGCCGCCGGCCTGGCCGAAGCCCTCAACGACGCCGAGGCTGCCCGCGTTCACCTGCGCCACGCCCTGGCCCTGGCCCCCGACCGCCCGGCCTGGCACGCCGCGCTGGGCCGACTGGAAGGCGTGGCCGGCCGCTGGGACTCGGCCGCCGACGCCCTGGCCGCCGCCGTCCGCCTCGCCCCCCGGGAAGCCGCCTACCACGCCGAGCTAGGCCGCGCCTACCTCAACCTCGCCCGCTGGCAGCCCGCCGTGCAGAGCCTCCGCGCCGCTCTGGCCCTGGAACCGTCGGTCGCTGACTGGCACGGCTGGTGCGCCGAGGCCCTGGCCCACTGGCACGCCGCCGAGACCGAGGCCGAGGCGTCCACGACGGCCTGCCCCTCCGCCACCCTGTCCGCCGCCCTCGAACATGCCCGCCAGGCCCTGGCCCTGGCTCCCGACCACAGCGGCCACCACCGCCGCCTGGGGGAGCTGCTCCTGACCACGGGCGACGCCGCCTCCGCGCGCGGGGTGTTCGCCACCGCCATCGCCCACGCCCCCCAGGACGCCAACCTGTACGCCGCCCTGGCCCGCGCCTGCGAAGCGGCCGGCGACCTCGACGCCGCGCTGGCCGCCTACGAGCAGGCCTGTCAGTTGAACCCCGGCTCGGTGGCCGCTCGCGCCGCCGCCGCCCGCGTCCAGGCGGCCCAGGGCGACTTCGCCGCCGCCGCCAGCTTGCTTAAAGGCCTCAGCCTGGACGAGGTCACCGAGGCGCAGCGCATGGGCTATCAGGCCGAGGTCGAAGTCGCTGCCGGCGCCCCCGACGAGGCGATGACCCTGCTGGCCCGCGCGGTGAGCCTCGACCCGGCCGCCGCCCACCTCCACGCCCGCTACGGCGTGCTCGCCCTGGACCGGGGCCAGCTTGACAACGCCATTCCAGCCCTGGAACGCGCCGTCGCCCTGGACCCTGGCCTGTCGGACGCGCACCTCAACCTGGGCCGCGCCCTTCTCCACGCCGACCGTTCCCAGGCCGCCCTGGGTCCGCTGCGCCGCGCCATCGCCCGCCTTCAGCGCGAGGCCCAACCGTCGGCCCCGGACAGCCTGCCGCGCCTCTCCATGGCCTACACCCTGCTCGCCGAGGCCGCCCTGCGCGTGGGCCGTCTGAACGAGGCCGACGCCGCTACCCAGCGTGCCCTGAGCCTCGCGCCCACCGCCGCCTCCACCTTTGTCGCCCAGGCCGATCTGGCCGCCGCGCGCGGTCAACTGGGCGCGGCGGTGACCTGGCTGCGCCGCGCCGTCGAAGCCGACCCCGGCGAGC
>CAZFUK010000956.1:0-1875 GCA_964522005.1 uncultured Anaerolineales bacterium
CGGTCGAGGGGTCAACGGCTTCGATGGAGCGGAACTCGCCGCCGTACTTACAGTCGCCCGCGTCCACCTTGGTGGCGCTCGACGAGTAGGCGGTGGTCGCCGGCGCCCCGCTCGTCGCGGCCGCCGTCGGGGCCGTCGTCAGCGCTGTGGTCGCCGCGGCCTTCGCCGCTGTGGTGGCCGTTGGCGCGGGGGCGGTGGTCGGCGCCGTGGTCGGGGCGGGCGCTGTGGTGGGTTGGGCCTGCGCGGCTTTCGCCGCGGCCGTTGGCGCCGGGGCGGGGGCCTGCGTCTGCGCGCACGCCGAGGCCAGGCTGACCACCAGCAGGGCCGCCAGGACAGTCAGGAAATAGTGTTTCCGCATGGAGTTTCTCCTTCTCCCATCGAGAACCGCACAGGGTACGAGCGTGGGCACGCCCGAGGGTGGCGCTAAGTATAACAGCGGGGCGAGAGGATGTCAAAATGGGGATGAATTTACGCCAAGGGATACTGGCAGAAGTGTTAGCCCAGGGGGACGCAAGGCGCCCAGGGGAGATGGGCCGGTCTCCCCTGGGCTATAGACGGCTAGCAGACACTCAGTGCGTCGTTCCTCTTCTCACCGCATATCCTGGCGGCTGTGGCGGGTGGGCGCGCCGGCGCCCGCCGGGGAGATGTCCAGATAGTCGTCGTGCCATAGAAGCAGGTCGGCGCTCGCGTTGCCGTCGAAACGACCTATCGCCGCTGCCGACTGGCCGGGGTTAAAGGTGCGCAGCGCGGTCCAGCCTCCCGTGCCGCTGTACGACACCTTGAAGCGCCAACCCTGGAGGGGAACAGCCTCGACGGTAGCGATATCGGCGCGGCCGTCGCCGTTGAAATCGGCGACGATCAGACTGTCGGCCGAGTCGGTCAGCTTGGCGCGCAGCCGCTGCCACGCGGAGGCGCCACTGTAGGAGACCGACCACTGCCCGTTCGCCACCGCGAAGACATCCGTCTTGCCGTCGGCGTTGAAGTCCCCAAAGCGCAGGTCGGGGAGGCGATAGCCTGAGTCGTTGATGAGCGCGAAGGGCGTTGTGCCACCGTCCGAGACATACCAATGCTGCCCGTCGGCAAAGAAGATGTCGTCGCGGTTGTCGCCAACGAAGTCGCCGACGGCGTAATCACCCAGCCGCTGCGAAAACACATTGATCTTGTCCCAGCCGGACGCGCCGCCCCACGCTACATCCCAGTTGAAGCCGTGCTGGGTGAACACGTCGGTGCGTCCGTCGCCGTCGAAGTCGCCGAAGAGGAGCGTGTCGAGCCTGTCGGTCTGGGCATTCAGGAAGCGCCACTCGGACTTGCCGCCCGGCGCGTAATACCAGGCTGTGCCGGTCGCCAGGAACAAGTCCTGGACGCCGTCGCCGTCGAAGTCACCCACGCCGAGACGCCGCGTGGGATTGGACACCTCAAACTGGTTATCGTGGACGCTAAAGTGGGCGGGATCACTCACGCTCTTCAGCACCGTTCCCCGGCTGCCGACCGTGATGTTGTGGTGAAACTCGGCCAGGTAGGTCGGCGTGCCGCGCAGGTAGAAGTTCTCGCGGTCGCCACCGAGGAAGGTGTTGCGCGCGATCTCGATATATCTACCCGCGATGCCGCCGCAGTGCTGGCAGGGGTCGTCGCCGGTTCCGTGCATATCAAAGTCTTGCTGGATGCCGTGCCCGTAATCCGGCCCGGCGTGCAGCACGAGGTTGAACCAGGCGCGGTAGCCGCTGGTGTCGGAGCCGTCACCCGCGATGGCGTGGCGATTCTCGACAAAGGTGTTGCCCTCAATGGAGGTATACCCGCTATCGCCTATCACTACCCCATAACCGAAACCATTTCCCCGGTTGTGATGGATGAAATTGCGAACCACGCGGACGTTCT
>CAZFUK010000957.1:0-255 GCA_964522005.1 uncultured Anaerolineales bacterium
CGACAGGCCTCGCTGACCCCGATGCACAGACCCCCCAGGTAGGCCACAGTCCACAAGACGACCGCCGAAAACATGCCGGCGGTTTATCGGCGGCCATTCTTTAGAGTTGCGGGCAAATTTTCGTAAGAAAATTTATTCCTTAAAAACGCGTTTTTTCGCCAAAAACCGACGATTAAGTAAGTGCGAGGAGCGAACAACAACGCTCCAGCGGCTGGCGCCGCAGCCACCTCGGTTGTGGATGGTCCGCCAGCCTAT
>CAZFUK010000957.1:265-1875 GCA_964522005.1 uncultured Anaerolineales bacterium
GGCCCTCATGAAAAAAAATCGCCGATATATAGAGTGTCAGGAGCAGAAAGCCCTGATGGCCGCAGAGAGAAGAAAGCGGTCCTCTTCAGACACTTGACCATCGTAGGAGTACTCATATGCCGCTGTCGATTTATAGCAACGCCGCCTCCGCTGACGCCCAGATCCGCCTCGGCAAGACGCAGGAGATGACCGCCAACACCATGTCCAAGCTGGCCTCCGGCCTGCGCATCGCCTCGGTCTCCGACGACCCCGCCGGCCTCGGCGTCAGCATGGTCTTCGACACCCAGGTGCGGTCCTACAGCCAGGCGTCGCGCAACACCAACGACGGCCTGTCCCTGCTGCAGACCACCGACGGCGCGCTCTCGCAGGTCCACGGCGCCCTGCAGCGCATGCGCGAGCTGGCGGTCAACTCGGCCAACGGCACGCTCAACAACACCGACCGCGTCAACCTGCAGACGGAGTTCTCGCAGCTGCAGTCGGAGATCGACCGCATCGCGACCTCCACCCGCTTCGGCAACATCTCGCTGCTGGCCGCCAAGCAGACGGTGACGCTGCAGGTCGGCATCAACAACACCAACGCCGACAAGATCGACGTGGTGATCGATACCTCGACGACGACCAACCTGAAGGTCGATACGCTGAAGGTGGACGCGCAGAACAGCTCGCAGAACGCGCTGGACCCGCTGGACACGGCCATCGCGACGGTGTCGGCGGCCCGGGCGCAGCTCGGCGCGATGCAGAACCGGCTGCGCGTGGCCAACGACAACAACCAGGCGTTCTCGAAGAACCTCAGCGCCGCCGTGGGCCGCATCCGTGACGTGGATGTCGCCGAGGCCACGGCGGACCTGGCGCGGAGCCAGGTGCTGACGCAGGCCGGCATCGCGGTCCTGTCGCAGGCCAACCAGGCGCCCAACCAGGCCCTGTCCCTGCTCCGTTAGTCGGTCCGCCTGATCGCGCGTCTCTGACGCACTCCCGCGTGCCTGCGGTCGCTGATCCCCCCCCAATCACCTCTGTCGGCCTGCTCCCTGCAGGCCCCCCTCCTCTGTCTCATCTACTCCGCTGACTTGACAGGCGCGGGAGAGCGTTCTCTCATGAGCATGGAAAGCGTCATGCTCGATTTGCCGGAAGCGGGGGTCTAACCTATGAGCGCGCAGCCGTCTGCGCCGGTCGCAGATACCTTGCCGGTGATGCTCTCGCCGTCCACCGATGCGCTGTGGCGAAGCCTGGCAGCGCTGGTCGTCACCTGCCTGCTGCTCGTGGGGGTGCTCTGGCTGGTGCGGCGGGGGCAACGCGGGCCACAGGGGACGGCGGGGCCCCTGCGGCTGTTGGCGCGGCTGCCGCTCTTCGACGGGCACGTGGTCTACCTGCTGGACGCGGCGGGGCGGCAGATCCTGGTCGGCGGCGGGCCTGGAGGGCTGACGCTGCTCGGGGAGCTGCCGGCGGCGCCAGCAACGACGGAGGAGTCGGGGAGCGTGCCGTCATGAGCGGGGTCGACGCGGGGCTGCTGGTCATGCTGGTGCCGCTCCTGGTCCTGGCGCTGCTGGCGCTGAAGATGGGCGTGGTGCTGATGCTGCTGCGCCAGGCGTTGTCGGGGGCGCTGCCGCGGCCGG
>CAZFUK010000958.1:0-1873 GCA_964522005.1 uncultured Anaerolineales bacterium
TTTATCCTTGTTCCCGTCCATGCAGTGCCTCCTGTTTCAAACCCCATGTCTAGCCTCATCGCCAGACATACTCATGACTTTAGCAAAGCAAAGCGTATGCCACTACGATGTGTACCCCTACGAGAAGTGAAGGATGTGAGGTTGTATGGCCCTTGATAGTTCGCTAGATTGGCACTTTGGCGACGATGAAGGCTTCCGCCAGAGCGCGCCCGCCCCAACGCCCGCGCCGCGCCGCCGCCTGCGCCTGCCCTGGCTGCCACGCCTGCTCCTGGTTCTGGCCGGGCTGGCCCTGCTGGGTGGTGTCACCGTCTGGCGCATCGCGGCGGTACGCCACGAGCGGCTGGTCGCGGATGCCCAGGCAGCGGTAGACCTGGAACTGGCCGCGCTGCTCAACGGGGAGCCTGGCATCAGCGCCTGGGATGAGGACGCCGACCGCTTGTGGCAGACGCGCTATGTGGCCTACCTGCGCACCTGGGCGCGCGCCAACCGCCCCGAGTCGGTCTCGACGCGCGTCCTGGACGCGGAACTCACCCCGCCCAACCTGGCGCTGGTGACGGTCGAGACGACCTATCAGCAGGAGGGGACGCCGCACACCGTGCGGCAGGTGCGTGTCTACCGCCTCCAGGACCGCCAGTGGCTGCGGACAAGCGTGGATAACCGCGTGTGGGGGCCGTGGGTGGTGAACGAGACGCCGCACTTCCGCTTTGTCTACCACCAGCGCGACGCGGCTCTCATGAAGGAAGTGGCGGAGGGCAGTGACGTCTTCTACGAGCAGGTGTACCGCGACCTGGGCCTGCCGCTGCCCACGACGCGACCGCTGACCGTTCAGCTTGACGTCTACTCGCCGACGCTCGACGCCGTGCGCACCGAGGATGGCATCCGCCTGACGTCGCCGATGGTGACCTTCGCCGGCCTGGACACCGCCGACACGGCGGCGCAGAACATTCGCTGGCGCCTGGCCAGCACGTTCGTCAACCTCGCCGCCGCCGACGCCAACCTCCAGCCCACGCAGGGCTGGCGCCTGCTCACCCTGACCTTGCTCAACGCCGAGGCGACGCTCTTCGCGCCCTACCCCGCCACGGCGAAAGCGGCGTCCTACGCCCGCCTGGCGCGCGCGGCGCGTGACCGCCGCCTCGTCCCGCTGGCCGCCCTCGAAACCAGCACGGCCGACCCGGACCTGGTCCTGGCCGAGTACCTGGCGCTGGGCGATTACCTGGTCGCCCGCTTCGGCCCCAACGCGCCGGGCCGCCTGCTCGCCGCCTCGCGCACCGCCACGACCTGGGACGAGATGTGCCTCCAGGCGCTCGGCCTGCCCGCCACGACGCTGGAACAGTGGTGGCGGGAATGGGTGACAACAAGAATTAGGGATTGACGATTGACGATTGACGATTAATGATTGATGACTGATGACTGATGACTGATGATTGATGACTGATGATTGATGATTAGAGGCGTGAGGCGAACTGCCTACTATCGACTACTGACTACCGACTACTGACCACCGACTACTGTCCACCGACTACTGACCACTGTTTCGGAGGGGGACCGTGTGCTTGAGAAGCCAAGTGTGCCAGACGCGGTGCTGAGCCTGTGCTTGCGGGACGACTACGGCGTGACGGCCAGGACGGTGGAGTTCCTGCCGCTAGGGGCCGACCCAGCCACCGCCGTCTACCGCGTCGCCGCCGACGACGGCACGCCGCTCTTCCTGAAGCTGCGCCGTGGCGACTTCCACGAGCGCGTGGTGGCCGTGCCCTACTGGCTGAGCCAACACGGGGTAGACCACCTCATCGCGCCCCTGGCAACGCGGCGCGGCGGGCTGTGGACCCGCGTGGCCGACTTCACCGCCACCCTCTACCCCTTCGTCGCCGGGCGG
>CAZFUK010000959.1:0-1872 GCA_964522005.1 uncultured Anaerolineales bacterium
CTCATCGCGGCCTACGCCATCGGCGCGACGCGCGGCTATATCTACGTCCGCGCCGAGTACCCGCTGGCCGTCAAAGCACTGCGGCTGGCCCTCCAGCAGGCGCGCGAGTACGGCATGGTCGGCCAGAACATCCTGGGCAGCGGGATGAACTTCGAGTTCATCATCAAGGAGGGGGCGGGCGCGTTTGTGTGCGGCGAGGAGACGGCCCTGATGCACTCCATCGAGGGCAAGCGCGGCATGCCCAGCATGCGCCCGCCCTATCCCTCGGTGCACGGCCTGTGGGGCCACCCGACCAACATCAACAACGTCGAGACCTACGCCAGCGCGCCCAGCATCCTGCTCAACGGCCCGACCTGGTTCGCCAGTATGGGCACGCCCAAGAGCGGCGGCACCAAGGCCTTCGCCCTGACCGGCGCCATTCAGAACTCCGGCCTGGTCGAGGTGCCCATCGGCATGTCGCTACGCGAACTCATCTTCGACCTGGGCGGCGGCTGCAGGAACAACCGCGCCTTCAAGGCGGTGCAGTTGGGCGGGCCGTCGGGCGGCTGCATTCCCGCCAGCCTGCTCGACACGCGCATTGACTACGAAGACCTCAAAGCCACCGGCGCGATTATGGGGTCGGGCGGCATGGTGGTCGTGGACGAGACGACCTGCATGGTGGACTTCAACCGCTACTTCCTGAGCTTCACCCAGGACGAGTCGTGCGGCAAGTGTGTTCCGTGCCGCGTCGGCACGCGCAAGATGCTCAACCTGGTGACCCGCATCAGCCACGGCCAGGCCACCGGGGCCGACCTGGAGCGCCTGCTCACCCTGTGTGAGACGGTGCGCGTCGGGTCGCTGTGCGGCCTGGGCCAGACCGCGCCCAACCCGGTCCTGACCACGCTGCGCTACTTCAAGGACGAGTACATGGCGCACATTGACGAGAAGCGGTGCCCGGCCGGCGAGTGTAAGATAGACCAGCGACAGGCGGACAACGGTCGGCCCCTGGCCCACCGCGCGCCCGCCCCCCGAGCGGAGGCAGCCCTATGACAACCCTGACGATTGATGGCCGGACGCTGACCATGGCGCCGGGCGCGACGGTTCTCGAAGCCGCGCTGGCCCACGGCATTGACATCCCGCGCCTGTGCTACCACCCCGACCTGGTTCCGTCCGGTGGCTGCCGCCTGTGCCTGGTCGAGGTCGAAGGTCGGCCCAACCCGCAGGCCAGTTGCGGCCTCAAGTGCGACGAGGGCATGGTTGTTCACACCCAGAGCGACCGCCTGACCGCACTGCGCCGCGACATCATTGACCTGTTCGTGTCCGACCACCCGCTGCGCTGCGCCGTGTGCGACAAGAACGGCGCGTGCGACCTGCAACGCTACGCCTACCAGTACGGCATCTCGGAGACGGCCTACGACTTCGAGCTATCCCGCCCGCTGTTCCAGGAGGACAACCCCTTCTTCGTCCGCGACCACCAGTACTGCATCCTGTGCAACAAGTGCGTCCGCGTCTGCGACGAGATCGTCGGCGCTAACGCCATCGAGGTGGCCGGGCGCGGCTTCACCAGCCACATCGCCACGCCCTTCGACGGGCCGATGGTCAACTCCTCGTGTGTCTTCTGCGGCAGTTGCGTCCAGGTCTGCCCCACCGCCGCGCTCCTGCCCACCACACGCCTGCGCAAGGGCCGCGAGTGGGAGCTAAGCCGCCAGCGCAGCGTGTGCGGCTACTGCGGCGTCGGCTGTGGCGTCGAGTTCGCCACGCAGCACGGCCAGATTCTCTACGCCCAGGGCTACCGCACCGCGCCCGTCAACGGTGAATTCCTGTGCGTCAAGGGCCGCTTCGGCTGGGACTTCGCCCAGCACCCCGACCGTCTGACGCAGCCGTTGGTCCGCC
>CAZFUK010000960.1:0-1848 GCA_964522005.1 uncultured Anaerolineales bacterium
CTAAATCCTGTAAAATTAGGCGCAACTAACTTAGGCGAGGCTAACTTTAGGAGAAACCCAATCGAGTGTCACCCTGAGCGAAGCGACCTGTGCCCTGCCTGCCCTACCGTAGGTAGGGTACTCAGGGGAAGGGTCTCGCTTTACGCCGCGCGAGATGCTTCGCCTTCGGCTCAGCATGACAGTCAAAGAAGTCTACAGGAGTTTGGGAATGGAATTACACCGCATGGGAAGCAACATCGAAGAAAGCCTGGGCAGGCTAGCCATCCTGCTGGTGTTGGCTCTCGCCGTGGTCGGCTGCGGCCAGGCGACCAGCGCGGCGGGCGACATCGGGCAGCGCAAGCTGCGCGTGACGACGACGGTGGGCATGATCGCGGACGTGGTCAAGAACGTGGGCGGCGACCGCGTCGAGGTCACGGCGCTCATGGGGCCGGGCGTGGACCCGCACCTCTACAAGCCGAGCGCCGACGACGTGCGCAAGCTGGAGGGGGCAGACATCATCTTCTACAACGGCCTGGAGCTTGAGGGCCGCATGACCGACGTGTTTGTCAAGGTCGCGCGGACGGGCAAACCGACCGTCGCTGTGAGCGAGGACATCGCGGAGAACCGGCTGCGCCAGCCCAAGGAGTTCGAGGGCAAGCACGACCCGCACATCTGGTTCGACGTCAGCCTATGGCAGGAGACGGTCAAGACCGCGAGCAAGGAGCTGGCGAAGCTCGACCCGGCCTCCAAGGACCTGTATCAACGCAACGCGGACGCCTACCTGAAGCAGTTGGACGAGTTGCACCAGTACGTCAAGACCCAGATCGCGGGTATCCCCACCGAGTCGCGCGTCCTCATCACGGCTCACGACGCGTTCGGCTACTTCGGCCAGGCGTACAGCATCGAGGTGCGCGGCCTCCAGGGCACGAGCACGGCCACCGAGGCGGGCGCGGCGGTGGTCCAGACCCGGGCGAGCTTCATTGTCGAGCGCCGCATCAAGGCCATCTTTGTCGAGTCGTCGGTGCCCGAGGCGACCATCAAGGCGGTGCAGCAGGCGGCCAGGGCCAAGAACTGGGACGTGCAGATTGGCGGCGCGCTGTTCTCGGACGCGATGGGCGACGCCGGCACGCCCGAAGGCACTTATATCGGCATGGTCCGCCACAACGTGGACACCATTGTTAGAGCGTTGAGGTGAGATGGTGATGACTAACAGTTTAATGACTAAAGACCTGATGACTCATGACTCGCACCCGGTGGACGCAGGCGCCGCCGAGGCCGTCGCCATCCACGACCTGACCGTCGCCTACCGCGACAAGCCCGTCCTGTGGGACGTGGACGTGACCATCCCCAGCGGCAAGCTGGCCGCCATTATCGGCCCCAACGGCGCGGGCAAGTCCACCCTCATCAAGGCGGCGCTGGACCTGGTGCCAACGGTGGCAGGCAGCGTCACCATGTTCGGCAAGCCCTACCGCGAGCAGCGGCGGCGCGTCGGCTATGTGCCCCAGCGTAACAGCGTGGACTGGGACTTCCCCACCGACGCCTTGGACGTGGTCATGATGGGCACCTACGGCCAGTTGGGCTGGGTCCGTCGGCCGAGCAAGGCGCAGCGCGACTGGGCTTTGGAGTGCCTGGCACGGGTGGGGATGGGCGAACTGGCCCGCCGCCAGATCAGCCAACTCTCCGGCGGCCAGCAGCAGCGCGTCTTCCTGGCGCGCGCCCTGGCCCAGAACGCGGACCTACTGTTTATGGACGAGCCGTTCGCCGGTGTAGACGCGACGACCGAGCGGGCCATCATCGCCCTGCTCCAGGAGTTGCGCGCCCAGGGCAAGACGGTCGTCTGCGTCCACCACGACCTGGACTCCGCGCCGG
>CAZFUK010000961.1:0-1844 GCA_964522005.1 uncultured Anaerolineales bacterium
GTGTATCCCCTCTCCCTTTGGGAGAGGGCTAGGGTGAGGGTCTTTGAGGTTAACTGCGCGTCTAAGACCCTCACCCCAACCCTCTCCCAGGGGGAGAGGGAGGGAACGAATCTTACTAGGCAGGTCGAGCGGCGAGTTCCTCACGGCTGGGCTTGATGGCGACCCAGGCGGCGGCCAGCAGCAGGGCCAGGGTGACTGCCCAGGCCCAAAAGGGCGCGGCGGGCCCAAAGCCCTGGAACACGGCGCCGCCGATGAGCGGGGCGAGGGCGTTGGCGGCGCTGAGGAAGGCCGAACTGACGCCGAGCATGCCGCCGCGCTCGTAGGCCTGGACGCGCTTGGTGATGAGGCTGTTGATGCTCGGCTGGAGGACGCCGCCGCCAATGGAGGCGGGAATCATGGCGACGAGCAGCCAGGCCAGACCGAGCCAGCCCGTCTGGGCGTCGCCCGGCAGGGCGATGGCGAGGCCGTGGGTTGACGTGTCGCTCGGCAGCGCCCGCCCCGCGCTCAGTTCCGCCTCCAGGCCCGCCCGCGAGTACCAGGGAACAGGTTGGCTCGGCGTGAGCGCCGTCAACGCCAGGCCGAGCGCCAGGGTCGCCAGGCCTAGGTAGACCAGCTTGCGGTCGCCGATGGAGCGGCTCCAGCGGCCAATCAGCCCGCCCTGGACCGCCACCAGAATTACCCCCACGAACACAAACACCATCGCGTTCCCAGATGCATTGAGACCCAGGCGCGTCAGGGTAAACAGGGCCAGCAGCTGCTCGAAGCCGCCGAAGGCGATCTGCTGCGCGAACATGAGGAGCAGCAACAAGCCGACTTCGGGACGGCGCAGCGCCTCGAACATGGCGCCGAGGCTGAAAGCGGCGCTGGATGGGCCGAGGCCGCGCTTCTCGACGGGGTGGGTTTCCTGGAACCAGGCCCAGGTGAGGACGATGGACAGGGCTGAGAAGAGGGCGGCCACATAGGCGGGCACGCGGTAGTCGTTGCCGCTGAGGGCGAGGGCGGCGAAGGCGATGACCGGGCCGATGATGAAGCCCAGGCCAAACGCCGCGCCGATAAGACCCAAGCCCTGGGTGCGCGTCTTCTCGGTAGTGCTGTCGCTGATGGCGGCCTGCGCCGTGGAGATGTTGGCGCCCGACAGGCCATCTATCAGGCGGGCCAGGAACAGCAGCCCCAGGGTGTTGGCAAAGCCGAGCACGAGGAAGCCGAGCAGGGTGCCGACCTGGCTGACGAGCAGGATAGGCTTGCGGCCATAGCGGTCGGACAGGCGCCCCAGCAGCGGCGCGCCGATGAACTGCATGACCGGGTAAGCCGCGCCGAGCAGGCCAATGGTCATGGGGCTGGCGCCGAAGGACGTGGCGTAGAGCGGCAGCAGCGGGATGATGACGGTCAGGCCCAGCAGATCAATCAGGACGATGACGAAGATGGGCAGAACCCGCTTAAAGTCGAGTTTCTCGTCGGCGGGGGCGGACGCGGGGGCGGTTGGTGTAGTCATAGGGGACCATCCTGAGCGGGAGGGGCAAGCCGAGCTTGCCCCTCGGAGTTCGGATGCGCGGGTGTGCCGGCGAGGTAGCCCGGCCCCGGGCCGACGGGGAGGAGGCCGTTCGCCCAGGGATGGGTGGAGCAGATGTCATGGCCGGCGAACGCGTTCTCGGTGTCGACGAAGGTCACGCCCGCTCGTTCGGCGGCGGCGCGGATCACCTGGTTGAACGTCGTCCAGACCTCGCGAAGGTAGGCGAGCTCGCCGACGTCGAGCTCCGGGGTGAGCGCACAGGGCACGGTGGGGAGGATCTGCGGGTAGGCCAGCACTTCGATCGAGGCGCCGGGGGCGGCCCGGTTCCGCATCG
>CAZFUK010000962.1:0-1837 GCA_964522005.1 uncultured Anaerolineales bacterium
GCTCAAGAGCAAGCACGTCAACTCGATTGAAGCCGGCCGCCACGAACGAGACGGCCCTGCGCCTGCTCGACATGGCCGGGCTGACGAAGGTAGCCTCCCAGCCGGCGGTGAGCCTGCCCTACGGCGACCAGCGCAAGCTGGAAATCATGCGCGCCCTGGCGACGCAGCCCAAGCTGCTGCTGCTGGACGAGCCGGCGGCCGGCATGAACCGCGTCGAGAGCGACGACCTGCGTGCCTTCCTGGCGCGGCTGCGCCAGACCGGCCAGACCATCCTGCTCATCGAACACGACATGAAACTGGTGATGCGGCTGTGTGACCGTATCGTCGTCCTGAGCTACGGCGAGAAAATCGCCGAAGGCTCGCCCGCCGAGATTCAGCGCCACCCCCGCGTGATTGAGGCGTACCTGGGCGAGGAGACGGACGACCTGGCGCCGGGGTCGGAGGTGGGCGATGCTGCAGCTTGACGCCGTCCAGGCGGCCTACGGCTCGATCAAGGCGCTCAAGGGCGTCTCGCTCCAGGTGAACCAGGGCGAGATTGTCACCGTCGTCGGGGCCAACGGCGCGGGCAAGAGCACCATGCTCAAGACAGTCACCGGCCTGATGCGGCCCGCCGATGGCCACATCACCTTCGAGGGGCGGCGCATTGACGGCCTGCCCGCCGAGCGCATCGCCACGCTGGGCATCGCCATGTCGCCCGAAGGCCGCCGCCTCTTCCCCGACATGAGCGTCTACGAGAACCTGCTCATGGGCGCCTACAATCAGCGCGACCCGGCCGCCCTTGCCCAATCCCTCGACCGCTGCTACAGCCTGTTCCCGATTCTCAAGGAGCGCGCGACGCAGGCGGCTTCCACCCTGAGCGGCGGCGAGCAGCAGATGGCCGCCATCGCCCGCGCCCTCATGTCGCAGCCGCGTCTGCTGCTGCTGGACGAGCCGTCGCTCGGCCTGGCGCCGATCCTGGTGCGGACGGTGTTTCGGCTCATCCAGGAGATCAACAGCCAGGGCACGACCATCCTGCTGGTGGAGCAGAACTCGAACATGGCGTTGCGCATCGCCCAACGCGGCTACGTGCTGGAGAACGGCCAGGTCGTGATGGAGGATAGCGCCCAGGCGCTGCTGCGCTCGGACGTAGTGCGCGCCTCGTACCTGGGTCAATAACACGGTATGCACAACATCTATCTGACTGGTATGATTGGCGCGGGCAAAACGACCGTTGGTCGCGTCATCGCCCAGCGCCTCGGCTGGGAGTTTGGCGACCTGGACGACGAAATGTTCAAGGACGCGGGCAAGGACTTCCGCCAGGTCGTGGCCGACGAAGGCTGGCTCGGCTTCCGCGTGCGCGAGTACCGCATCTGTAAGGCGTTCGCCGCCCGCCAGAACACTGTTGTCGCCCTCGGCGGCGGAACGGTGCGCTACGAGTGGAACCGCGACGCCCTGGGCGGCAGCGGGGTGGTCATCCTGCTCCAGGCCGACATCGGCGTCCACGCCGACCGCGTCCGCGCCAACGATCGCCCGCGCGTCAACCCCGGCGTCAGCATCGAGGACGACCTGACGACCATCTGGACCACGGCCTCGGACCTCTACCTGGGCTTCGCCGACATTGTCTACCGCACCGACCAGGGCAAGAGGGTCGAGGAAGAGGCGGACGAGTTGATTGGGCTGCTCCGCCAGCACCCAATGCTGCGGGAGGTACTCGCGTCGGCCCCCGCCCAGGGCTAAACCCCTGGGCTACTCACGCCAAGCCCTGGCGGGCTACCTCCGTAGAGACGCGACATGTCGCGTCTCTACGGCGCCTGCCTAGCGCGGGGGTTTAGCCCCGCGCGACGCTCAACAGGAGACT
>CAZFUK010000963.1:0-1827 GCA_964522005.1 uncultured Anaerolineales bacterium
GCGAAGCGACCTGTGCCCCGTAATCGGGGTAAGAGGCTCGCTTCACGTGAGGCGAGATGCTTCGCCTACGGCTCAGCATGACACTTTCATCCTTGGTCGTGTTCCCCAGAACATGACGACTTCGTTCAGGGTCACATTCGAAATGCGTCTTGCAATAGAGGGAGGTAGGCCGCTTACCGTTGTCTACGGCGGAGGGTGAGGGCGGCCAGGACGACGGCCAGCGCGGCGGCTCCGCCCGCCACCAGCAGCAGGCTAGAGGAAGTCGTCGGGGGTGGGGCAGGCGTGGGCGAGGCGGGCGGTGATGGGGTCGCGGCCGCGGCGGGGGGGCGAGGCGAGGCTGGCGTGATCGAGGCTGGGGCGGCCGGGGATGCCGAGGGCGCGGGGGTCGTCGCGGCGAGCGCGATGGGCCGGCCCTGGGGGTCCGTCGCCTGGACCCGGTCGAGGCGCAGGCTCGCCGTGCCGGCCCGCTTGCCCACGAGTTGGAGCGTCGCCAGCCGGCCGCCGCCGTCGGGGCCGCGCTGGTCCGCCACGCCGAGGGTGAACGCGCCAAAGGCCGTGTCGCCGGGGCGGTCGGTGCGCGGGCCGAGGGGGTTAGGCTGGCGGCCGGTTTGGCCCAGGAAGTCGCCCAGTTGGACTGTCTTGACCTCGACCAGGTCGGGGTCGTAGAGCACGTCGAACTGGAAGCTGCCCAGGTTGACGGCGTCCTCGACCAGGACATCCACACTGGTCGCCTGGCCCGCCGCCACTGTGACCTGCTCCGAGGCAAGGCGGATGCGCGGCGTCGCCTGGGCCAGGGCGGGCGCGGCCCAGGTCAACAGCACGGCCAGCAGCGCGAGGTGTCTCATGGCACGCGCGACGGTTGCGACGCGGCCAGGTAGGGCAGGAACAGCGAGTAGCCCGCCCCCGTGACGACGACCAGGCCGTCGCTGGTAGTGGGGGTGGTAGCCTGGGCTTCGGTGTTGGCGAGCAGCGCCCGTGTCAGCCGCAGGCTGCTCTGCCCGCTGCGCACCGCGCGCACGGTCAGCCGCGCCAGGATAGCATCGCCCTGCGCCCCCGGTGGGTTATCCGTCCCATAGCTATAGGCGCCGAAGGAGACGCGGCCCGCCCCAAGCTGGATGTAGCCCGCGTCGGAACTTGTCGGCAGGGAGGACCAGCCTCGGCTCGGCGTGGGCTGAGCCTCGGTCCCAATGACCCGCTCGACCCGTTCGACGGCCACCACCGTAGGGTCAAAGGCCAGGTCCGCCTCAAAGGCCGCCAGGTCTTGCACCGCCTGCGCCCGAAGCTCCAGCACGCCGGTCGCGCCTGGGTCGAGGGTCAGGCGGTCGGGGGTCAGGCGCAGACTGGGCGGCGTCTGGGACAGGGCAGGCGGGGCCGGGGCGAGCGGCAGGCACACGGCCAGCGCCAGCACGAGGACGAGCAAACGGTTGAGGGTAGACACACAGGCTCCAATCGGCAAGCGGCGACGGGTGAGAATGGGTTGATTATAGCGCAAACCGGGCCCCAGACCCAATACGCTCAACAGACAGCCCATTGTTGACACTCCCTCTCGGTGAGCCTACAATTTCGACGCCTTGAACGCCACCGGGAGGGGACCTATGTATACCATTGGCTTGACCGGGAATATTGGCTGCGGCAAGAGTACCGTGCTGTGTATGCTCGAAGCGCTCGGCGGCCGCATCATTGACGCCGACAAGCTGGCCCACCAGGTCATGGAACCGGGCAGTGCTGCCTGGTACGCCATTGTCGAGGCATTCGGCCAGGCAATCCTCACGCCCGATGGGCGCATTGACCGGCCAGCCCTCGGGCGCATCGTCTTTAGCGACCCCC
>CAZFUK010000964.1:0-1825 GCA_964522005.1 uncultured Anaerolineales bacterium
GGCGGCGGCCCCGACCACGGCGCCCGCCGCTCCGACCCAGGCCCCCGCGGCCGCCCCGACCGCGGCGCCGGCGGCCAAGCCTGCCGCGACGACCGCGCCGGCCGCGCAGCCGACGACCGCCCCGGCGGCTGCCACCAAGGGTGGCGTGCTGCGCTACAACGTCGGCACCTACCCCGACAGCCTCGACCCGGGCGCGGCCTCGTTCACCAACGAGATCATCCACCTGCGCATGCTCTATGAGGGCCTGACCAAGCTGGACAAGGACCTCAAGATTGTCGGCGGCGCGGCGGAGAAGTGGGACGTGTCGGCGGACGGTCTGACCTGGACCTTCAAGCTGCGCCCTGGCCTGAAGTTCAGCGACGGCTCGCCCCTGACCGCCAAGGACTTTGAGTATACCATCAAGCGCTCGGCCAGCCCCGAACTCGCCGGCCAGTACCAGGCCGAGACCTTCCTCATCGAAGGCGCTGAGAAGTACGGCACCGCCGACCTCAAGGCCACCTCGAAGGAAGACCTGCAGAAGCTGCGCGACGCCGTGGCCGTCAAGGCCGTGGACGACACGACCCTGACCATCAAGACCGTCAAGCAGGCCGCCTACTTCCCGTTCACCACCAGCCTCTGGATCTTCTATCCGCTCAAGCAGTCCGTGGTGGAGAAGGGTGGCGAGAACTGGTCCACCAAGGCCGAGAACCACATCGGCAACGGCCCCTTCAAGCTCCAGACCCTCAAGGAGAAGGAACAGGCCGTCCTGGTCCCGAACACGAACTACTACCAGCCCGTCAAGCTGGAGCGCATGGAGTTCCGCTACATCACCGACTCGAAGGTCGCCTTTGAGGCCTACAAGAACGGCGAGTTCGACTTGATCGCCCTGTCGGCCGAAGACCTGGAGACGGCGCAGAAGGATGCGGGCCTCAGCAAGGAAATCGTCCGCTACCCGCAGGCCTGTACGCTGGGTATGCTGTTCAACCAGGCCGTCCCGCCCTTCAACAGCAAGGACGCCCGCCTGGCCTTCGCCAAGGCCGTGGACCGCGACAAGTATGTCAACGACGTGCTGCGCGGCATCGCCAAGGCGACGACCTCGTGGATTGCCCCTGGTATCGCCGGCTATAGCAAGGACGCCGGGGCCGACCTGAAGTACGACCCGGCCGCGGCCAAGGCCGCCTGGCAGAAGGCGGGCTTCACGGGCGAGGTCAAGATCACCTACGCCTCCTCGCCGCGCAACAAGACGCGCTTCGAGTTCATCGCCAGCCAGATCCAGTCCAGCCTGGGCATCACGCCCGTCCTCGACCCGGTCGAGGCGACGACGATGACGGCCCTGCAGAAGAGCAAGCAGACCTTCCCGCTGATCACCATCGGCGGCTGGTGCTCCGACTATCCGGACCCGCAGAACTGGATGTCGGTGTACTGGGACAGCAAGGCCTTCGCCGACCGCTACAGCTACAAGAACGAGCAGGTGGACAAGCTGCAGCAGCAGGGCGACATCGAGCGCGACCCGGCCAAGCGCATCCAGTTCTACCAGGATGCTGAGAAGCTCGTCCTCGGCGACGTGGCGATTGCCCCGCTCTACAACACCGAGAACGTCTTCCTGGTCAAGCCCTACGTCAAGGGCTACTCGACCACGGCCCAGGACCACTTCCCCGGCGAGTTCAACATCTACGACGTGACCGCCGCGAAGTAAGTTAGCCCCCCAGACCTGACAGGTTTTCCAAAACCTGTCAGGTCTTTTTTTGTCCCCCGGAACCCCTCCCCTACGCGGGGAGGGGCGTCGCGTTCCCAAACCCCACCCCCCACCCCACCCCGACGCAGGGAGGGGCGTCGCGGTCCCGCC